>NZ_AJRE01000464.1:0-3613 GCF_000296955.1 Streptococcus sp. GMD4S | reverse complement strand
GAATTGACTACAAATGATGAGGTTAGAATAGAAAAGATTGATTTTTCTATTGACGAGCAATATACAGATGAGATTCCAGAAGGAAGTCGTCAAATCACAACTCCAGGAGTCCAAGGTGAGCGTACGATTAAGACTCGTGTCTACAGTTCTAACGGTCAAGTTGTTGACCGTCAAGAACTTTCGAATGAAGAAACCATGGCTCCAGTAACGCAAATTGTCAAAGTTGGTACAGCTAAACCAACCATGGTACCGAGCGAAGCGCCGAAAACAGAGGCTCTGCCAGAGTATCCACTGACTTATACAGATGAAACGCGCGTTGAAAAAATCAACTTTAGCATTCGTGAAGAAGAAACGGATGAATTGGTTCGTGATGCCCGCCAAATCACAACTCCAGGAGTCCAAGGTGAGCGTACGATTAAGACTCGTGTCTACAGTTCCAATGGTCAAGTTGTTGACCGTCAAGAATTGTCTAATGAGGAAACCCTAGCTCCAGTAACGCAAATAGTCAAAGTCGGAACAGCTAAACCAACTATGGTACCGAACGAAGCACCAAAAGCAGACGCTCTTCCAGAGTATCCGTTGACATATACGGATGAAACCCGCATTGAGAAGATTGCGTTCAATATCGAGGAGCAACATACGGACGAGCTTGTTCGAGATGCTCGTCAAATCGTGACTCCGGGTGTCCAAGGCGAACGAACTATCAAGACTCGCGTCTACAGTTCCAATGGTCAAGAGGTTGATCGCCAAGAGTTGTCTAATGAGGAAACCCTAGCGCCCGTAACACAAATCGTCAAGGTCGGCACAGCTAAGCCAACCATGGTACCGAGTGAAGCGCCGAAAGCAGACGCTCTGCCAGAGTATCCGCTAACTTACACCGACGAAACGCGAGTTGAAAAAATCAACTTTAGTATTCGTGAAGAAGAAACCGATGAGCTTGTTCGTGATGCCCGTCAAATCGCCACTCCAGGAGTACAAGGCGAACGGACTATCAAGACTCGCATTTACAGTTCTAACGGTCAAGTTGTTGACCGTCAAGAATTGTCTAATGAGGAAACCTTGGCTCCAGTAACGCAAATTATCAAAGTCGGAACTGCTAAGCCAAATATGGTACCAAGTGATGCACCGAAAGCAGACGCTCTGCCAGAATATCCACTGACTTATACAGATGAAACGCGCGTAGAGAAAATAGCCTTTAATATCGAAGAGCAATATACGGATGAGCTTGTTCAAGATGCTCGTCAAATCGCAACTCCGGGTGTCCAAGGCGAACGAACTATCAAGACCCGTGTCTACAGTTCCAATGGTCAAGTTGTTGACCGTCAAGAACTTTCTAATGAAGAAACCTTGGCTCCAGTAACGCAAATTGTCAAAGTCGGGACGGCTAAACCAAGCATGGTACCAAGTGATGCACCGAAAGCAGATGCTTTACCAGAGTATTCGCTGACATATACAGATGAAACCCGCGTAGAGAAAATAGCCTTCAATATCGAGGAGCAATATACGGATGAGCTTGTTCAAGATGCTCGTCAAATCGCCACTCCAGGAGTCCAAGGTGAACGGACCATCAAGACCCGTGTCTACAGTTCCAATGGTCAAGAGGTTGACCGCCAAGAGTTGTCTAACGAGGAAACTCTGGCTCCTGTCACACAAATCGTCAAAGTCGGTACGGCTAAACCAAACATGGTACCAAACAATGCGCCGAAAGCGGACGCTTTGCCTGAGTATCCGTTGACTTATACTTACGAAACGCGCGTTGAAAAAATCAACTTTAACATTCGTGAAGAAGAAACGGATGAATTGGTTCGTGATACCCGCCAAATCGCGACTCCGGGTGTCCAAGGCGAACGAACTATCAAGACTCGAGTCTACAGTTCCAACGGTCAAGTTGTCGATCGCCAAGAGTTATCTAATGAAGAAACCCTAGCTCCCATAACGCAAATCGTCAAAGTCGGTACGGCTAAACCAACTATGGTACCGAACGATTCACCGAAAGTAGAGGCTCTGCCAGAATATCCACTGACTTATGCCGATGAAACGCGCGTAGAGAAAATAGCCTTTAATATCGAAGAGCAATATACGGATGAGCTTGTTCAAGATGCCCGCCAAATCACAACTCCGGGTGTCCAAGGCGAACGAACTATCAAGACTCGTGTCTACAGTTCTAACGGTCAAGAGGTTGACCGCCAAGAATTATCCAATGAGGAAACTCTGGCTCCTGTCACACAAATCGTCAAGGTCGGCACGGCTAAACCAAACATGGTGCCAAATGAAGCACCGAAAGCGGAAGCTCTACCAGAGTATCCACTAACTTATACCGACGAAACTCGGGTTGAGAAAATTAACTTCACAATTCGTGAAGAAGAAACTGATGAGCTTGTTCAAGATGCTCGTCAAATCACAACTCCAGGAGTCCAAGGCGAACGGACCATTAAGACTCGAGTCTACAGTTCTAACGGTCAAGAGGTTGACCGCCAAGAGTTGTCCAACGAGGAAACTCTGGCTCCCGTAACGCAAGTGGTCAAGATCGGTACGGCTAAACCAAACATGGTACCGAACGATCCACCGCAAGCAGACGCTTTACCAGAGTATTCGCTGACATATATAGATGAAACCCGCGTAGAGAAAATAGCCTTCAATATCGAGGAGCAATATACCGATGAGCTTGTTCAAGATGCGCGCCAAATCGCAACACCAGGTGTTGAGGGAGAGCGCACGATTAAGACTCGTATCTACAGTTCTAACGGTCAAGAGGTTGACCGCCAAGAGTTGTCTAATGAGGAAACCCTAGCTCCTGTAACGCAAATTGTCAAAGTCGGAACAGCTAAACCAAATATGGTACCAAGTGATGCACCGAAAGCAGATGCTTTACCAGAGTATCCGTTGACTTATACCGACGAAACGCGCGTTGAAAAAATCAACTTTAACATTCGTGAAGAAGAAACCGATGAGCTTGTTCGAGATGCTCGTCAAATCGCCACTCCAGGAGTCCAAGGCGAACGAACTATTAAGACTCGCGTCTACAGTTCTAACGGTCAAGAGGTTGACCGCCAAGAATTGTCCAATGAGGAAACTCTAGCTCCCGTAACGCAAGTGGTCAAGGTCGGCACGGCTAAGCCAAACATGGTACCGAACGATCCACCGAAAGCAGACGCTTTAGAAGAGTTCGATTTAATTTCACTGCATAATCTCTTGGCAGAAGCGGATCAGATTAAAGCTCAGGCCCGTTATTTCAACGATAGTCAGAGTCATCAAGCTAACTATGATGCTGCTTTGACGGCAGGTCAAACGATTCTGAGTCAATCCCAAGCCAGCCAATCAGAAGTCAATCAACTGGCGGAACAAATCAATCAAGCCAAGGCTCAATTAAGTGGTCCTGAAGTTGTTAAAACAGCTCTTCAGACTGAGTACGATTTAAATCCAAGAGTTAAAACTTCGGTTAAATATAAGAATGCGGATTCAGAAAAGCAGACAGCTTATACTGACGAATTGACCAAGGCAGAGGGAGTTTTGAACAATCAAACTGCTACACAAGTACAGGTCAATCAAGTTCTTGCTAGCCTGACAGCAGCCAAAGAAGCTCTAAATGGAGTGCCTAAAGTCAAGCCGACTG
>NZ_AJRE01000463.1:0-3774 GCF_000296955.1 Streptococcus sp. GMD4S | reverse complement strand
CACGGTCGAATTGAGCATTGTTTACTTCACCATAGTCGACAAAACGCATATTTAGATTCGTGTCATCTAGGCTAGTCGTGATGTTCATAGCAGTCAGTTTTTCTTCCATTTCTTCTTGAGTAATGGTAGAAGTAACAAACTGATCGTTTTTCAAGGTTTCACTCTTGGCAACTTTATAGGCTTGCGTAATGCGGTCGTTTTTGTAGCCCTGATCTCCAGAAATACTGTAAACGTTTGTACCGCTAACATTGCTGATCACATTATCAACTAAACCATTAAAGTAGTTCGAGCCGACCACTCCACCGATTTGACCGTTAGTGGTTGAATTATATACTTTTCCTGTCACATAAGATTTGGTGATTCGAGCATTATTTTCTAGACGTCCAACCAAACCACCGATACGTTGTTCATTTGATCGAGCTCCACTAATAATCGTTACATCTGCTTTACTTTGGCTAAGAAGAGATTCTCCTCCTTTAAGGCTTGCAACCAAACCACCTACATTATAAGCTTTGATGTGTTGACTGTTAGATAGGATAGTCCCCGTAAAGGAACTATTTGTAATCTTCGTATTGGTTCCATTAACTACAAGACCCGCTACGTTAGAAGCGTTGCCTACTACCGATACTCTTCCCTGAACAGAAACATCTGTGATTCGCGCATTCTCCGCATTGCGTGCAAGTGCTGCTGAGTCATAGGTACCCACGATATTCACATCTTTAAAGTCGATATTGGAAATGGTAGACCCACTCTTGAGGTTTTCAAATAAAGGCTTGGCTAGATTGTAAATCGCATATTGCTTGCCATTTTGACTACCCGTCAGACTGCCGGTGAAGTTCCCTTTGAGATAGACATAGTCCGCAGGAGCTAGGTTGACCTCGCTCGCATCCAAATCAGCTCCCAGAACATAATTTCCTGCCATATTTCGCTTCATAGCGTCTACCAATCCAGCAAAGCTAGTATAGACATTTTGCTGACTAGGGACTGCCTTACTGATGTAGAAGTCGTGCCCAGACTTGTAGCCCGCTTCACTTTCTTGGACGAGTTCAGGAAGGGTTACATTAAGCTTATAGACGGCCTTGCCATCTTTCTCTGCTTCAGAAATGCTATGAACTGGTAGGAGAATTTCCTTGGATTCGCTTGATTTGATCTTAACGAAGTAGGTAGACAGATCCGTAGGCATGGAGCTCATCGATACAAAGCGCTTGTATTGGTCGTTTTCTTTATGATAAAACTCAACGGAATCAATATCACGGAAGGCAATCTTCTTGTATTCTAACTCAAAGTTACGACTGTCTGTTTCAAACTCAGTAAAGCTGCCATTATCCAGTTCATAAGTCAACTTGGTTTTCAAAGTATAGCCTGTATAGTAGTCTAGGTCACCAATTTTCAAGCTGCCAGCAAAGTTGGTAATTGGAAGAGTGCGAATCAGCTGATCTCCCTGGTACAATTCTGCAGTCGCTGAGCGGAAGGACTGGGTCTGGTCTTCCAATCTATATTGGACCGTCACCGACTTATCATCAACATTCTCAGTCAGACTTAGAATGGAAACAGTCGGCTTGACTTTAGGCACTCCATTTAGAGCTTCTTTGGCTGCTGTCAGGCTAGCAAGAACTTGATTGACCTGTACTTGTGTAGCTGTTTGATTGTTCAGCACTCCTTCTGCCTTGGTTAATTCGTCAGTATAAGCTGTCTGCTTTTCTGAATCCGCATTCTTATATTTAACCGAAGTTTTAACCGTTGGATTTAAATCGTACTCAGTCTGAAGAGCTGTTTTAACAACTTCAAGACCACTTAATTGAGCCTTGGCTTGATTGATTTGTTCCACCAGTTGGTTGACTTCTGCTTGGCTGGCTTGGGATTGGCTCAGAATCGCTTGACCAGCCGTCAAAGCAGCATCATAGTTAGCTTGATGACTCTGACTATCGTTGAAATAACGGGCCTGTGCTTTAATCTGATCCGCTTCTGCCAAGAGATTATGCAGTGAAATTAAATCGAACTCCTCTAAAGCGTCTGCTTTCGGTGCATCACTTGGTACCATAGTTGGCTTAGCCGTTCCGACTTTGACAATTTGCGTTACAGGAGCCAAGGTTTCTTCATTAGACAATTCTTGACGGTCAACAACTTGATCGTTAGAGCTGTAAACACGAGTCTTGATGGTCCGCTCACCTTGAACACCCGGAGTTGTGATTTGACGAGCATCTTGAACTAGCTCATCGGTATATTGCTCCTCAATGTTGAAGGCTATTTTCTCTACACGAGTTTCGTCGGTATAAGTTAGTGGATACTCTGGCAAAGCCTCTGCTTTCGGTGGGTCGTTCGGTACCATGGTTGGTTTAGCCGTGCCGACTTTGACAATTTGTGTTACTGGAGCTAGAGTTTCCTCGTTAGACAACTCTTGACGGTCGACCACTTGGCCATTAGAACTGTAGACACGGGTCTTAATGGTACGTTCGCCTTGGACTCCTGGAGTTGTTATTTGACGGGCATCTTGAACAAGCTCATCCGTTTCTTCTTCACGAATTGTGAAGTTAATTTTCTCAACCCGAGTTTCGTCGGTATAAGTTAGCGGATACTCTGGCAGAGCGTCTGCTTTCGGTACATCGCTTGGTACCATGCTTGGTTTAGCAGTTCCGACTTTGACAATCTGTGTTACGGGCGCCAAAGTTTCCTCATTAGACAACTCTTGGCGGTCAACCTCTTGCCCGTTGGAACTGTAGACACGGGTCTTAATCGTGCGCTCACCCTCAACTCCTGGAGTTGTGATTTGGCGGGCATCTCGAATAAGCTCATCGGTATATTGCTCCTCGATGTTGAAGGCTATTTTCTCAACGCGAATTTCGTCAGTATATGTCAACGGATACTCTGGTAGAGCGTCTGTTTTCGGTGCATCGCTTGGTACCATGCTTGGTTTAGCAGTTCCGACTTTGACAATCTGTGTTACGGGAGCCAAGGTTTCTTCATTCGAAAGTTCTTGGCGGTCAACAACTTGACCATTGGAACTGTAGACACGGGTCTTGATCGTGCGCTCTCCCTCAACACCTGGTGTTGTGATCTGGCGGGCATCTTGGACCAATTCATCCGTAGTCTGCTCTTCAATGTTGAAGGCTATTTTCTCTACACGAGTTTCGTCGGTATAAGTCAACGGATACTCTGGCAGTGCGTCTGCTTTCGGTGGATCGTTCGGTACCATGTTTGGCTTAGCCGTGCCGACCTTGACGATTTGTGTTACGGGAGCTAGAGTTTCCTCGTTGGACAACTCTTGGCGGTCAACCTCTTGACCGTTAGAACTGTAGACACGAGTCTTAATCGTGCGCTCACCCTCAACACCCGGAGTCTCGATTTGACGAGCATCTCGAACAAGCTCATCCGTATATTGCTCCTCGATATTGAACGCAATTTTCTCTACGCGAATTTCGTCGGTATAAGTCAGCGGATACTCTGGTAAAGCCTCTGCTTTCGGTGCTTCATTCGGTACCATAGTTGGCTTAGCCGTACCAACTTTGACGATTTGTGTTATCGAAGCCAAGGTTTCTTCATTCGAAAGTTCTTGACGGTCGATTTCCTGACCGTTAGAACTGTAGACACGAGTCTTAATCGTGCGCTCTCCCTCAACACCTGGAGTTGTGATTTGATGACTTCCTTCTGGAATCTCATCTGTATATTGCTCGTCAATAGAAAAATCAATCTTTTCTATTCTAACCTCATCATTTGTAGTCAATTCCAACTCAGAATTCTCATGAATAGGAGCTGTATCAGGATTTGTCCCATATT
>NZ_AJRE01000462.1:0-3813 GCF_000296955.1 Streptococcus sp. GMD4S | reverse complement strand
CGCTGGCATCTGTTTCAAATTCCATCCCAGCTTGGGCAATATTGGCAAATTCTTCATTGCTATAGTCTGTCGTCTGAGGCATAAAGGCATAATTACCAATATGACTCATCTGAATGTAGATTTGTTCCAATTCTGCAAAGGCCTTTTCAAACTCCTCAAACGTATGAAGATTGCCCTTGTAGTCACGGCTAAATTGGTTGATATCTTCGCGAGTCTTTTCGATTGCTCGCAAGAAATCCTCACGGTCTTGGTAAAGGGCGGTTAAATCCCAAAGTTCCTTTTCAGGAAATTCTGAACGGTGTTTTTGTTCCATTTTCTTCCTCTTATTTCTCTAACTCTAATAATACGCTAAGAGCTGATAAAGCGTAAAGTGGTGCTGTTTCTGCTCGCAAAATGCGAGGTCCAAGTCCTGCTAAGACTGCTCCCTTAGCTTCGAAACTCTCAATTTCTGCAGGTGACAGGCCACCTTCTGGACCAAAGATGAAGAGCAACTTGGCTCCTTTTTCAAGACCAGAGACTGCTTGGATAAACGCAGCGGTTTCTCCCTCTTTTGCTGATTCTTCATAAGCCACCACAATTGAGTCAAACTGGTCAAACTGAGCTAGAAAATCTGCTTTTTTCTCAAAAAGCTGAATACTTGGAACGATATTACGCTTGCTTTGTTCAGCTGCTCCAAGGGCGACTTTTTCAAGTTTTTCAACCTTTTTGCCCAATTTCTTGCCGTCCCACTTAGCAACCGACCAGTCGGCAGGAAAGGCCCAGATTTGGCTGGCACCCAGTTCGGTTACTTTTTGAGTAATAAACTCCAGCTTGTCTCCCTTGGGAAAGCCTGATGCGATGGTTACTTGAACTGGCAGTTCCACATTGTCAGCTAATTCTTGGATCAATTCAAACTGACGATTTTCCACATCCAGCACGCGCGCCAAACGCTTGATACCATCATTGAAGACCAAGATTACTTCATCATCTTCCTTCAGGCGCATAACCTGAAACATATGCTTGCTGGTTTCCTTGTCCCCGATAGTCACTGGAGAGATAGCACTGCCTTTTACAAAATACTGCTGCATGCTAGCCTCCAATCACACCTGAAATATCCTTAGTCTTCTTAAAGACACAGGCATTCCATTCTCCTTGAATCATGTGAGTTTCAAGGAAAAATCCAGCTGACTCAGCCGACTCGCGCACCATGTCCCACTTGTCCTTGATAATGCCACTCATGATCAGGTAGCCTTCATCCTTGACCAAGCGATAAGCATCCTCTGTCAGATGAATGAGAATATCCGCCAAGATATTAGCCACAATCACATCTGCCTCAATCTCAACACCCTTAAGCAAATCTCCAGCCGCTACATGTATATTTTCCATGCCAGGGTTGAGCTCAATATTTTCCTGAGCGACACGAACCGCCACATCATCCAGGTCATAGGCGAAAATTTCCTTGGCACCCAGAAGCGAGCTGGCAATGGAGAGGACACCTGAACCAGTTCCCACATCAAGCACCGTTTCGCCACCACGAAGAACCTGCTCCAAGGCAAAAAGGCTCATCTTGGTCGTTGGATGCGTCCCAGTCCCAAAGGCCATGCCTGGATCCAGCTTGATAATCTTTTCTCCAGCAGTCGCCTCATAGTCTGTCCAAGATGGCACGATGGTCAAATCATGAGTGATGCGAGCTGGCTCATAGTATTTCTTCCAGTTGTCAGCCCAGTCTTCCTCAGCCAAGGCAGTCGTGCCCATCTTGACATCTCCCAAATCCATAAAATCCGTCAATTCTTCTAAGCGAGCCTGCAAATCTGCCTCAACCACTGCCACATCAACCGTATCAGGGTAGTAGGCTGTCACAATGATTTCTTCTTGCTGCTCGACCTCTGGAAAAATCTCACCAAAACGGTCGACATTCCCCACATAGTCCATGCTGTCTTCGATCGCAACACCTTGGGCACCTAACTCAATCAAGAGATTGGAGACCAGCTCCTCCCCCTCACGCTTAACCGTTACTTTTAACTCTTGCCATGTTTTCATAATTAAGATACCAAGCCCGTCATGCACAAAGCCAAATAGGAAATTCTCTGAAGACGCTTGTGTCTATGAGAAGTTTATCTTTTTGGCACAGTGTTTAGGGCGGGTTCAGTTTAGAAATTTAACCGAACCATCCTTTCTATTCACTTTCTTTTAAATAATCCCTCAATCTCGCCTGTAGCTGAGGCACAGCTTGTTTAGAATTCAAAAATTCCTCAATGCTCATCAGCTTATAAGCCTGTCCTTCATCTCCAAAGTTGATATTGTCGAATTGTTCTTGACTTAGCTGACCGACCATAAAGACAGACTGCCGACCTTCATAGAGCATGCTGGGGTAGACCTTGCTCCAGAGCAGGCAATCCTCAGTCAGATGAATTCCTAGTTCTTCATAAACTTCACGCGCTGCGCACTCGAAAGGACTTTCGTCCCCTTCGCGACCACCACCTGGCAATTCCCACATATTGGGCCAAGGGATATTGTCCTTGTCATCACGCAAGATGGTCAGTAGCTTATCTCCACAAAAGAGGGCAATTTTACAACCCGTAAAATCCAAGTGTTTATCCAATAATTCCATGATGATGACCTTTTCTTATCATAACTACTACTCTATAGAAAACCCCTAGCTAGCTTTCTTCAATCACCTTTTGGCAATCTGCATCCCAGTATGCCTGCCATCTACCATGTTTTTTAGCAAAATAAACGGTAAACTCATCATTTACATAATCTGCAACATAGCGAAGATTAGGCGGATTTTCCTCAAAACTTAATACCCAAGGATGGAAGTAAAATGTCCTTTCCCACCTCTTCTGAGTATAGCCCAAATCCTTGGCAAACTGAGGGATGGGTTGTTGCATCTCACTTTCCAAACAAGACTGAATGGCATTGTCAATACTATTTAAACGAGCTAATAGTTGTTGAAACTGCTCTTCTTCCTCCGTCTTAAAACCAACTAGAAATTCAAATTCCGCAAAATCTTCAGGAAATTCAAGTTCTGTGATTTTACCATCCTCTGCGTAGAGTCCCTCCTCATTAACGAGGCGACGAGTTCCAAACTTCAATACTCGCTCGAAATCTAGATCCGCAAAGCGATTGCGAGGAAGAGAAGAGGAAGAAAACTCAGATTTATCTGACTTTCTCATAAAAATTTGTTTGATTTTCTCTAACATGCTCTCTCCTCTTTGAATTCCTTATTTTTAAAGTTTCCTAGTATCTCGGATAAGGATAAAACTCTCCCTCTTCCAAACCGACTTTTCCTTCTTCAAAGACTTCTTGGTTCCATTCCATGACGAACTCTTCTGCTTCTGGGTCTTCCAAAAAGTCCATGAGGGCATCCAGCCCAACCTCGGCAGTATCTTTGAGGAAAAGTGCAAAATAAGCTAAAAATTCACGAGAAAATCCTTTTTTAGGCAGGTAAGGGATGACTGTTAAATAGTCTTCTGCGTTAACCGTTGACTTTGCAGGATTGTAGAAAAGAACTGCTTCCTCAAAGAGGATATCGTCTGATGATACCTCTCCGTCCTCGTCCACCATCTCCACACCTGCAGCGTTTTGTGCTTCCAAAAGAAAACTCACTTCAACCGCGTGGTTGCGCTTGTCCCAACTAATCTCATAATCAAAAGGAAAGTTCTTGTCCAACTCTTCCTGTAAAACATCTAAAAATCCGTATGTTGCCATTTTGTCCTCTTTCTATGCGACTCTTTAATCGCCCTGATTGCTCGGAAATATGCTAAAATAGATACTACCATCTTACCACATATACATCAGAAAATCCATGTTAGAAAGGACTGCTATGCCAGA
>NZ_AJRE01000461.1:0-4147 GCF_000296955.1 Streptococcus sp. GMD4S | reverse complement strand
TAGGACAGAGGGTCAAATCAATCCGATTTCCATCTTCAAAGAGCATGAGATAAAGTCGACGGTTACCTAGAACATTATGCTGCTCAATCATGCGCTTGCCAAGCCTTTCCAACCAAGAAAGATCAGCCGCCAGAGCGTCCAAATTCTCCACAATGTAGACCACATCATAGTCTTGGAACTCGTCCTTGGGAGCATTTGGGTTTGTCCGCGAGCCGGAAATAGCGACGGCATTGACTTTTAGCGCTTTTGCGGTTTGTAAAATTAAATCGAGCATGTCTGTTTCTATTCTCATGTTTATCACACTCTTTTTCTATAAGGTAACAGATCTTTTATTATATTGAATAGTCTCTTAAAATTTAAAAAATTAAGAAAACTATACAAGCTTTATAAAATCTAAATAATATAAAGAGCTTCAATTATATACAAAAACAAGTAATTCTTTTCTTGCTATCGTGAGCTTTGGAAAAGCATTCTCTATAAAATGTATACATTGAACATCGTCAAAATTTGTCGAATAATACTTCGATAAAGAGTTTACTGCTCTTAATAATTTGTTAAAATAAGCTAAAACCAACGGCGGAACTTCTTCAGTATTCAGATGATTAATTTCCGATTCTATTAAATCTTCAATTGCTAAGAATATTTCTCCTATTTCATTTTCAATATTTGAAGATAAATTCTTTTTAGAATTAAAATCATTAATAAAATTCAAAAGTTTGTTATATTCCCATTCAAAATCATCTAGTGCTCTATAGAATATTGGGAAATCACTTTGTAATTTTAATAGATTTGACTTCCTTGATTGTCGAGCCATTTCTTTAAGTTCTCTTAAACTCTCTTCAACCTTTTTTTGAGTTTTAGATAGTTGCTTTTGTTGACTTGTCAGTTCTACTATATTTCTCGCGATTGAAGATTGAATAATTTCTAGCTTTCGTTGTCGTTCATCAATTTCTTTAGTATCTTTTTTTGAAATCCAAGTTGCATAAATTATAGGTACTAGAATTGAAAAGCCACCTATACCTATCTGAATCCAATTGGAAATCCAATCTGTTGAATCAATCGCTTTAATCAATTCCTCAAACATTTCAACATTCATTTTATAATCCTTGTTAATTCCGTGATTAAATTTATTAACAGTGAGTAAATGCAAGATTCATATAGAGATTTATTTGATACGTGAACACTATTATATTTACCTCGTTGCTTTATAAAGTTTATAATCATCGTAGTTTTTTAAATCATTTAAAGATTTAAATTCATTTTTTACAATAACTTCTAAAAGCTTTTCTGTGCTTAATAATTTTTCTCTATATTTTTCTCCTCCACTATAATAACACTTCTTTAATTCTTGATAATCTGGAAATCTAAGAAGTAATTGTTCTTGAAATATAGTTTGTGCTTCTTCATATCTTTTTGAAAGGAAATGTAATTTTAAAACAGTAAAAAAAGCCGTAAGAATAATAAAAATAAAAAGGAAAATTCCTATTAGTTTCACTGTGTTAAAATCAGCACTAATAACGAAGGTAGTTATAGTAAGTAAACCAACTATTAAGTCATTTTCTTTCTCCATACTTTCTAGCTCAAATATATCTAAACTTTTTAAAACAAAATATAAAGATAAACACAAAGCACAAGTCATAATCAAAAATATAAACCAAAATTGATATTTATCAAAACCAATTTCTGTTTGTAAGCTATACTCTTTAAATAAATTTGTAAAAAAATTTACTATTCTGTTAGAAATATTTTGATTTGAAATACTGCCAATTAATATATCTCCCAAAATAAACGCGTTTACAAATATTAAAACTGAAAACATAATTTGTCGGAAGTATCTGAAGAGCGATAATAAAAACACTATAAAAGAATTGTATGCATATGACAGTGACAAGAATAATATGAAAATAGAACAAATTCCAATCAATAAATTATTATGTGCATTCAGAGACAGAATTATGGGAAATAAAACCACCATTATAACTGTCGCAAAAATAGCTCTTACAAAATAGCTGCTCTGTTTAGTTTTAGAACTAACATTTTTCATTATGTAATCTTTATTGGCTAGAACTTTCAAAGCGTCGAGTCTTTCTTGTGCCTTTTTCTTTTGATTTTTATCATAGTCTGAATATAAAATATTACATTTTTCTGTGAATCTGTTTAATATGTCTAATAACATCTTAATAATACACATCTTAAAACACCCCACTCTCCTCAAGCGTAAACTTAACATTATCCTCAATCCACTTACGGCGTGGTTCGACCTTGTCTCCCATGAGGACATTGACACGGCGTTCGGCGCGTGCTAAGTCTTCAATCGTGACACGGATGAGGGTGCGGGTTTCTGGATTCATGGTTGTTTCCCAGAGTTGGTCCGCGTTCATCTCACCAAGACCTTTATATCGTTGGAGTGTTGCGCCTTTGCCAAACTGCTTGCGGAGTTCTTCTAGTTCACCGTCTGTCCAAGCATAGGCCACTTCTTCTTTCTTTCCTTTGCCTTTGGACATCTTGTAAAGAGGCGGAAGGGCGATATAGACATGTCCTGCCTCAACTAGGGGACGCATGTAGCGGTAGAAAAAGGTTAAAAGAAGAGTTTGAATGTGGGCACCATCGGTATCCGCATCGGTCATGATAATAATCTTGTCATAATTGGCATCCTCAATGGAGAAGTCTGCTCCCACACCCGCACCGATGGTATAAATCATGGTATTGATTTCTTCATTTTTGAGGATATCTGCCATCTTGGCCTTGGCTGTATTAATCACCTTACCACGAAGGGGCAAGATAGCCTGGAATTTCCGGTCACGACCTTGCTTAGCAGAACCGCCGGCAGAGTCTCCCTCGACTAGGTAGAGTTCATTCTTGGCAGGGTTTTTAGACTGAGCTGGTGTTAATTTACCAGACAACAAGCCCTTGTCTTTCTTGTTTTTCTTACCATTTCGGCTCTCATCACGCGCCTTGCGTGCTGCTTCACGAGCGTCACGAGCCTTGATAGCCTTACGGATGAGATTGGAAGCCAGTTCCCCATTTTCCATGAGGAAGAAGGTTAACTTATCAGCCACAATCCCATCCACAACTGGACGAGCCAGAGGACTCCCTAGTTTATCCTTGGTCTGTCCTTCAAACTGGAGGTGTTCTTCCGGAACTAGGATAGAAAGAACAGCTGCTAGTCCTTCACGGTAATCTGACCCTTCTAGGTTTTTATCTTTTTCCTTGAGGAGCCCTGTCTTACGAGCGTAGTCATTCATGACCTTAGTAATGGCAGACTTAAGTCCTGTCTCATGCGTTCCACCATCTTTAGTACGAACGTTATTGACAAAGGACAGAATGTTATCTGAAAATCCATCATTGTACTGGAGGGCAACTTCCACTTGGAAACCATTGTCTTCGCCTTCAAAGTATAGGACTGGCGTCAATGTTTCCTTGTCTTCATTGAGGTAAGAAACAAAGTCTTGTACCCCGTTCTCATAATGGAATTCGATTGCTTCATCTGTTCGCTTATCTGTCAAAGACAAGGTGACATTTTTTAAGAGAAAGGCTGACTCATTGAGACGTTCAGAAATGGTATTGTACTTGAAGTCAGTCGTAGAAAAAATCGTCGCGTCAGGCATGAAGGTAACCTTGGTACCTGTCTTAGACTTGGGTGCTGTACCAATTTTCTTCAAGGTTGTAACAGGTTTTCCACCATTTTCAAAACGTTGCTTGTAGACTGTACCGTCACGAGTAATTTCAACTTCTAGCCAACTAGAAAGGGCATTAACGACTGAAGATCCCACTCCGTGGAGACCACCTGATGTCTTATAACCACCTTGACCGAATTTTCCTCCAGCGTGGAGAATGGTAAAGATAACTTCAACAGTTGGAATTCCCATGGCGTGCATCCCGGTTGGCATCCCACGACCATGGTCTTGAACAGTTAGACTGCCGTCCTTATTGATGGTCACATCAATGCGGTCACCAAATCCAGACAAGGCTTCATCGACTGCATTATCCACAATTTCCCAGACTAGGTGATGGAGACCAGCACCGTCAGTCGATCCAATATACATCCCCGGACGTTTGCGGACCGCATCCAACCCTTCTAGCACCTGAATGGCGTCATCATTGTAGTTATTAATATTGATTTCCTTTTTTGACACAAGGAACCTCC
>NZ_AJRE01000460.1:0-4151 GCF_000296955.1 Streptococcus sp. GMD4S | reverse complement strand
AGGTCAAACTAAAAGGACTTAGTCCTGTGCAATACAGAACTAAATCCTTTACTTAAATTAATTGTCTAACTTTTTGGGGTCAGTACACTAATTGGATAATCTTTTTTATTTTTGCAATGTTATAAAAGTATTTTGATGCAAATTTTAGTATAGGTAATATAGGCAATTCATATTTCTTGCCTTGCTTACAATTATGCATCGGAAACGGGAATATTCTGACAAATCTCAGAAAACGAAATCAAGTTTATGATTAGAAAAACTGTACAATGATGGTATTTAATGGCGATTTTCTACTTTTAAAAAAAGTTTACTATTTGACAACGTATTGCTTGTATAAATGAATAGTAAATGATAAAATATCATTTGGAATGAATGAGTCGCAGTTTTTGTTTGATTGTATTAATATGTTATCTACTCAAGACTTATTCGTTGTATTTTACTATTAAAGGAAAGGAGATGTTATGCAAAAAGACAAGTGGTGGCTACCATTTTTAGCGGTGGGTGTCATCATAGGTTTAGCGGTGGGTTTACTTTATTACACCCGACCCACTAAGGATGGAGATATAGGTTCATCGTCAGTTTCGCAATCAACTTCTAGTGATAAGAACAATACGGCTTTGAGTTTAAAAGGTCAACAACTTCCAGAATTTAAAATGACCTCTCAAGATGGCAAATTGATTGCTATCTCGGAACTGTATGATAAACCTATGTTAGTTGTCGAATGGGCTAGTTGGTGTCCGCATTGCCAGAAACAACTACCCATTGTTCAGCAGATGTATGAAAAGTATGGAGATCAAATTCATTTTGTTCTTCTGAATATGAACGAACCAGGAAAAGAAACAAAGGAAACTGCTGATCAGTATATCAAAGAAAAAGGATATACTTTCCCCTATTATTATGACGAAGATCAGTCCGCAGCCGATCTTTTACAGGTTCAAACCATACCAAGTATGTATCTTGTGACAAAACAGCAACAGGTAAAGAATGTATTAGTAAATCATACCACTGCTGAAAATTTCTCGAAAGAGTTACAAGAATTGCTAAACTAACATACATTCATTTCGGGAAAAAGGAGGAAGAAGAAATCACAATAGGATTTCAGAGAAAATTATGAGAGATTTCATTAAAAAGGTCTCCATTCTGTTTACGATTCTGTTTCTCTCTGTGCCATTAGGATTAGCTAGTTTACGTTTCGGTCGTGGTGCGGCTGATGAAACTGAGGTAATTCGAGTAGGAGATAATACGGAAATTATCCAGAATGGATGTTATCGTAAGATAAAGAAATCGGACCAAACAAAGTGGACAGTTCCACGTAAACCGGTCGACTTAGTTATCCTTCAGGATGCGAGTGGATCGTTCAGGAACACCATTCCTAATGTCCAAAATGCCTTAAAAACATTGACAACATTTGTCAGTGAAGAAAATTATGATGAGAATAATCCTCGTTTGGTTAAGACTGATAACCCGGATACATCAGACCGAGTTATGATGGCAACCTTCCAAGGTGCGGATGGATACAACTATTACTACAATAATGATTTTACAGGTCGTAAAGATGTTGTTGGTGGTTGGGGAGCTGATTATGATTACAAATACAAGTCTAGCAACTTGTCTTCTGATCAAAATGATATCCATCAATTCATTGATAATATTAAGGTAGCAGGAGGAACACCAACCGTTCCAGCTATTGACGATGTCATTGCTCAATATAATCAAATAAAAGGGAATATGGCTAACGGTCGTAAGACCATCTTCCTTTTGATTACGGATGGTGTTGCTAATGGGAAACGTGACCCGGATGGTAAGGTTCGTCTAGAGTACAGTGATTATCGTAACAAAATTCTTTCACGTGCCTGGAATTTTAATGAGCTAACTGAAGCATCTCAAAACGTTTTAGGGCGTGTGGAAGAGGTTAAGGAAGCATCTACAAGACTTAAAAATGTTGTTGGTTCCGAAGGGACTGTAGTAGTAGGTTTCTGGGAAGACGTATCAATCTTTGAAAACTCTAAAGCTCAGTATTATGACACATATAGAGAAGGTTATTCAAAATATTTTAATATAGGAGATAACCGAAGTGTCCAAGATATCTTCCATGAAGCATTAGAGGGGATGGCTTCTCCAGCTAAAAATATTAATGGTAAGAATGTTTCCTTCTATGTTAATGAACAAAGCGATATCAATAAGTTCTCAAGTCGAGTTCTAGAATCTGTTGGAGCTGCGTTGATTAAGGAAGACATTAAAGGTGAGTTCACTGTTACACCTGGATATAAGGTGGATGCTGTTCGAATCAATGGCAAGACTGTTGTTGAAAAAGTCACAGACCCATCAAAACAAATTCGTGGTCGAATCAATCAAGAAGGCGACAATGTCACAATCTATGTACCCGATAGTGTCTTCAATCCAGGTAATAACAGTTTCGACTATGATTTGAGTAAGGAAGCACGTGCTCCTGAAACGAATGAAGAGGATGAAGTTGATCCGCCAGCTGATTATAAACCTGTAAAAGAAGAAGTTACAGTTCCTGAGTTGACTGGTGTCTTCAAGACGGGTGAGTTTAAAACTCAAAAAATCGGTGGACGTAATGAAAAAGTTGAAGTTCAAAAGCTCGAGTACTGTTACCCAAGTGTCACTAAGAAAATTACCGACGCAGATAAGAGAAATGACTTGGGAGAAATTGATGACCCGCTTGGTTTGACAAAGAAAAAAGCCTATTCTGCACAATTGTCAGACAAGGCAGAGGAGTTCACCTATACTCTTGATTACAACTTCAATAACGTAGCCTACGAATTTGAAAAGAACGTCATGTTGACAGACCCACTTGACTACCGTTTGGAAGTAGTTGAAAGTTCAGCTACTGGACCAAATGGAGAAAAATGGGCCACTCGTGTCGTGAAACAAAATGACGATCTTGGAAACGAACGTGATGTTGTTGTTGCTGATGTTCCTGCTAAAGGATCAAACTATAATTACTTGGTATTGAAGAAAGCTCAAATGACCATCAAGGTTCGTTTGAAAGAACAATACCGCAATAATCAAGCAAGTAAAGAATTTATGGCCCTTCTTCAGGATAATGATGGATTCGGTTTGCTGAACCAGGGTAATATCATGTGGAATGGTGATGACAATCAACCAAACCAAGATGCGCATGCCAAGACAGATACTAAACCAAGTACGATTCGCCGTTCAAATCCTGTTTATGTGAAACCACCAGTTGTAACAGAAATTACGAAGAAGGTCAATGATAAGGAACATGAAGATCTTAAGACAGAAGAACAACTCTTCGAGTACAAAGTGACTGTTCCATGGCCAGGCCTTGCAGATACATTCAGCCTTACAGATACAGTTGTTTCAGAGTTGGAAGTTCAGGCAGATAGCTTGAATGTAAAACTTGGTGAAAAAGATAATACTGAGTTGAAAACTGCTGTAAAAGTTGAAGGTCAAACTGTTTCACTGACTCTTGATAAAACTCAACTCGAAAAAATCTCACGTAAGGTAACGCGTCGTAAGACTAAAGATGTTCAATACCTTGAATTGACCTTCAAGGCTAAGATTCGTGCGGGTGCTGACCTTTCTAAATATAAGGAAGATGGTCAAATTAAAGTACCTAACACGGCAGATGTTGTCTTGAATGATATCAAGAAAACATCAAATAAAGTAACGGTTACACCACCAAAACCAAAAGAACCTTCTATTAATAAGAAGATTAATGAAAACTTGGATACATTCCAAACATTTGATGGACAACCATACAACTACAACATTACAACAGCAGTACCAAGTGATGTTGCAAATTACAAGAAATTTGTGATTCGTGATACACTAGATGCTAATTTGGAACTTGCAGGTGCCGTAAGTATTAAAGGTTCTGCAGCTGCCCTCTTTGATATCCGCACCAATGGCCAAGAGATTACGGCAACGGTGAAGGATGGTCAATTTGGTGAACTTGCAAAATACTCAACTGTTGAACTAGTCATTCCTGCAAAAGTTAAAAATGGTGTGACAGGCACAACCATTGAAAATAAGGCTTCTATTTCCTTTACAAATGAGAATAATGTAGAGAAAAAAGTTGAATCGAAACCTGTCACCGTAACGCCACCTCCTGTAACGAAGAAGATCAATGAAACTCTTGATCACTTAGATATCGCGACAGG
>NZ_AJRE01000459.1:0-4227 GCF_000296955.1 Streptococcus sp. GMD4S | reverse complement strand
GTTGTTAAAGAAAATTTGAAATAGAAAGTGGTGTTCTTTTGGCAATTAACGCACAAGAAATCAGCGCTTTAATTAAGCAACAAATTGAAAATTTCAAACCCATTTTTGATGTGACTGAAACTGGTGTTGTAACCTATATCGGGGACGGTATTGCGCGTGCCCACGGCCTTGAAAATGCCATGAGTGGAGAGCTCTTGATTTTTGAAAACGGCTCTTATGGTATGGCGCAAAACTTGGAATCAACAGACGTTGGGATCATCATTCTCGGTGACTTCACGGATATCCGTGAAGGAGACAC
Source organism: Streptococcus sp. GMD4S (assembly GCF_000296955.1). Lineage (NCBI taxonomy): Bacteria > Bacillati > Bacillota > Bacilli > Lactobacillales > Streptococcaceae > Streptococcus > Streptococcus sp. GMD4S. The sequence goes on along the minus strand of NZ_AJRE01000459.1, from coordinate 3,929 downwards.
TATCCGTCGCACGGGTAAAATCATGGAAGTTCCTGTCGGTGATAACTTGATTGGACGTGTTGTGGATCCACTTGGTCGTCCCGTTGATGGTCTCGGAGAAATCCATACTGACAAGACTCGTCCAGTAGAAGCACCAGCTCCTGGTGTTATGGAGCGTAAGTCTGTATCAGAACCATTGCAAACAGGTTTGAAAGCTATTGACGCCCTTGTACCGATTGGTCGTGGTCAGCGTGAGCTGATCATTGGTGACCGTCAGACAGGGAAAACAACCATTGCAATCGATACCATCTTGAACCAAAAAGGGCAAGATATGATATGTATCTATGTAGCGATTGGACAAAAAGAATCAACAGTTCGTACACAAGTAGAAACACTTCGTCAGTACGGTGCCTTGGATTACACAATCGTTGTGACAGCCTCAGCTTCACAACCTTCTCCATTACTCTTCCTTGCTCCATATGCAGGGGTCGCTATGGCAGAAGAATTCATGTACCAAGGCAAGCATGTTTTGATCGTTTATGATGACCTATCTAAACAAGCGGTAGCTTATCGTGAACTTTCTCTCTTGCTCCGTCGTCCACCAGGTCGTGAGGCCTTCCCAGGGGATGTCTTCTACCTTCACAGCCGTTTGCTTGAGCGCTCAGCCAAAGTTTCTGACGAGCTTGGTGGTGGATCAATCACAGCCCTACCATTTATTGAGACGCAAGCAGGAGATATCTCTGCCTATATCGCAACCAACGTGATTTCTATCACTGACGGACAAATCTTCCTTGGAGATGGACTCTTTAACGCAGGTATTCGCCCAGCTATTGATGCGGGTTCATCTGTATCTCGTGTAGGTGGTTCTGCTCAGATTAAAGCCATGAAGAAGGTTGCTGGTACTCTTCGTATCGACCTTGCTTCATACCGTGAGTTAGAAGCCTTCACTAAGTTCGGTTCGGACTTGGATGCGGCTACTCAAGCTAAGTTGAATCGTGGTCGTCGTACGGTAGAAGTATTGAAACAACCTGTTCACAAGCCTTTGCCTGTTGAGAAACAAGTGACGATCCTGTATGCTTTGACACACGGATTCTTGGATACAGTTCCTGTAAATGACATTGTTCGTTTTGAGGAAGAGTTCCATGCCTTCTTTGATGCACAACATCCAGAGATTTTGGAAACCATTCGTGAAACAAAAGACTTGCCAGAAGAAGCAGTCTTGGATGCTGCGATTACAGAGTTTCTCAATCAATCCAGCTTCCAATAAGAATAGAGGTGTCAGATGGCAGTATCTCTAAATGATATTAAAACAAAAATCGCCTCAACAAAAAATACTAGTCAAATCACTAATGCCATGCAAATGGTATCGGCTGCCAAGTTAGGTCGCTCTGAAGAAGCAGCACGCAATTTTCAAGTTTATGCTCAGAAGGTTCGTAAGCTTTTGACGGATATTCTACATGGTAACGGATCTGGTGGCTCTACCAATCCAATGCTCATTAGTCGTCCAGTTAAGAAAACAGGCTATATCGTTATTACTTCAGACCGTGGCTTGGTTGGAGGTTATAATGCTTCCATCCTTAAAGCTGTGATGGAGCTGAAAGAAGAATATCATCCAAATGGTGATGACTTTGAAGTTATCTGTATTGGTGGTATGGGGGCTGATTTCTTTAAGGCTCGTGGCATTCAACCAATCTATGAATTGCGGGGCTTGGCCGACCAACCAAGTTTTGATGAAGTTCGTAAAATTATTTCAAAAACGATTGAGATGTACCAAAATGAACTCTTTGATGAACTTTATGTTTGCTATAATCACCACGTCAATACGCTTACCAGCCAAATGCGTGTGGAGCAAATGCTTCCGATTGTTGACCTCGATCCAAATGAAGCAGATGAGGAGTATAGCTTAACCTTTGAGTTGGAAACGAGCCGTGATGAGATTCTAGAGCAGTTGTTGCCACAGTATGCCGAAAGTATGATTTACGGGGCTATTATCGATGCCAAGACAGCTGAAAATGCCGCAGGTATGACAGCTATGCAGACAGCGACTGATAATGCCAAGAAAGTTATCAATGATTTGACTATCCAGTATAACCGTGCCAGACAGGCGGCGATTACACAAGAAATTACAGAAATCGTAGCGGGGGCTAGTGCCTTAGAATAAGGCTTTGCCTCCCTCGTATCAAAATGAACTTATACTCAATGAAAATTAAAGAGCAAACTAGGAAGCTAGCCGCAGGCTGTACTTGAGTACGGTAAGGCGACGCTGACGTGGTTTGAAGAGATTTTCGAAGAGTATTAGGACCTAGTTGAGCTAGGAACCGACAGTATCTTATATAGAATAGGAGAAGGAGATGAGTTCAGGTAAAATTGCTCAGGTTATCGGACCCGTTGTAGACGTTTTGTTTGCAGCTGGGGAACCACTTCCTGAGATTAACAATGCACTTGTCGTCTACAAAAATGACGAAAGAAAAACAAAAATCGTCCTTGAAGTAGCCTTGGAGTTGGGTGATGGTATGGTCCGTACGATCGCCATGGAATCAACAGATGGTTTGACTCGTGGAATGGAAGTTTTGGACACAGGTCGTCCAATCTCGGTTCCAGTAGGTAAAGAAACTTTGGGACGTGTCTTCAATGTTTTGGGAGATACCATTGACTTGGATGCTCCTTTTGCTGAAGACGCTGAGCGTCAGCCAATTCATAAAAAAGCTCCAACTTTTGATGAATTGTCTACCTCTTCTGAAATTCTTGAAACTGGGATTAAGGTTATCGACCTTCTTGCCCCATACCTTAAAGGGGGGAAAGTCGGACTCTTCGGTGGTGCCGGAGTTGGTAAAACCGTCTTAATCCAAGAATTGATTCACAACATTGCCCAAGAACATGGGGGTATTTCCGTATTTACCGGTGTTGGGGAACGTACTCGTGAAGGGAACGACCTTTACTGGGAAATGAAAGAATCAGGCGTTATCGAGAAAACAGCAATGGTATTTGGTCAGATGAATGAACCACCAGGAGCACGTATGCGTGTTGCCCTTACTGGCTTGACAATCGCTGAATACTTCCGTGATGTAGAAGGCCAAGACGTGCTTCTCTTTATTGACAATATCTTCCGTTTCACTCAGGCTGGTTCAGAAGTATCTGCCCTTTTGGGTCGGATGCCATCAGCCGTTGGATACCAACCAACACTTGCTACAGAAATGGGTCAATTGCAAGAGCGTATCACGTCAACTAAGAAGGGTTCTGTAACCTCTATCCAAGCCATCTATGTGCCTGCGGATGACTATACTGACCCAGCGCCAGCAACAGCCTTCGCTCACTTGGATTCAACGACTAACTTGGAACGTAAGTTGGTACAGTTGGGGATTTACCCAGCCGTTGACCCACTGGCTTCAAGCTCTCGTGCCTTGGCACCTGAGATTGTTGGTGAGGAGCACTATGCTGTAGCTGCGGAAGTTAAACGTGTTCTTCAACGTTACCATGAATTGCAAGATATCATTGCTATCCTTGGTATGGATGAACTCTCTGATGAAGAAAAGACCTTGGTTGCTCGTGCCCGTCGTATCCAGTTCTTCTTGTCTCAAAACTTTAACGTTGCAGAACAATTTACTGGTCAACCTGGTTCTTATGTGCCAGTAGCGGAAACAGTTCGTGGCTTTAAGGAAATCCTTGAAGGAAAACATGACCAGCTACCAGAAGATGCCTTCCGTGGTGTCGGTTCAATCGAAGACGTCATTGCTAAGGCAGAGAAAATGGGATTTTAAGAGGTGATCTATGGCTCATTTAACTGTCCAGATCGTGACACCAGATGGCCTCGTCTATGATCACCATGCCAGCTTTGTATCGGTACGAACTCTGGATGGTGAGATGGGGATCTTGCCACGACATGAAAATATGATTGCGGTTTTAGCGGTTGATGAAGTGAAGGTAAAACGTATCGATGATGATACTCATGT
>NZ_AJRE01000458.1:0-4349 GCF_000296955.1 Streptococcus sp. GMD4S | reverse complement strand
AGTTATTATACCGATGGATTTCAATTTTTACTATGGTCCAGGCATTCAGGAAAAGAAAAATAAAAAAGGAGAAGTTATTGGAGTAAATAAGTTCATGTTTTTGAATAGTACGGATTCCTACTATCCAATTAATAAGATGTTTTACCAAAACATTACGAGAACTAGAGAGCAATTACAAATTGTTGTAATAGAAAACTGGGATCTATATTCAAAAATTTGTAATTTATTAGAAACTTTTTAAGAAACAAGTCTAAGTAACGAGATGATACTTAGGTAGAAAGGAATTTATTATGCCTATACTAGAAGAATTTGGTGGAGCAATAAAACAAGGAGCTAAACAGGGGCTGAGTTCATTGTACTTTGATGGGTTTAATGATGCTGCAAGTACTGTTTTTAATTATTTTGAGCAGAAAAAGAAGACGTTAAATTCTAAGATTAGAAAAGGTCAATATTTAAATGAAGAGGAACAGTATCTGTTGGCTCAAATTGATGTATTTCTTGAAGAACTTGATAAAGAATTTAAAAAGACGGTTTCTACTCAGGGACCTAAAATTTGAAAAGAGCCAGCAAATGAACCGCACCCCAAAAGTTAGACAGAAAAAATCTAACTTTTGGGGTGTTTTTAAATGAAACTAACTTATGAGGATAAAGTTCGAATCTATGAACTAAGAAAACAAGGAATCAGCTTCAAGCGACTTTCAGAAAAATATGGAATGAACCTTTCAAATCTTAAGTACTTAGTCCGATTGATTGATCGCTACGGAATAGAAAGTGTCAAAAAAGAGAAAAACCGTTATTACTCGCCAGAATTAAAGGAAGAAATAATTAATAAAGTTCTACTTGAGGGGCGATCGCAACTAAGCGTATCTCTGGATTATGCTCTCCCAAGCACTGGATTACTTCCAAATTGGCTGGCACAATACAAGAAAAACGGGTATACTATTGTTGAGAAAACAAGAGGAAGGCCAGCTAGGATGGGACGTAAACGGAAGAAAACTTGGGAAGAAATGACAGAATTAGAGCGACTTCAAGAGGAGAATGAGCGTCTACGTACCGAGGTGGCCTACTTAAAAAAGTTAAAAGAGTTAGAGGAAAGGGACGAAGCCTTACAGCGAGAAAGGCAGAGACAGTTAGAGAAATGGTTTCAGGAGGATTTCAATTAGATTTACTTCTTGAAACGGCACATTTAGCTCGCTCAACTTACTACTATCACTTAAAACAGCTAGATCAACCAGATAAGAATAAAGAGCTAAAGGATGAAATACAAGCCATTTATAGTGAGCATAAAGGAAATTATGGCTATCGGAGAGTCACTCTTGAACTAAGAAATCGTGGCTTCGTGGTGAATCATAAGAAGGTCCAACGTCTGATGAAAGTCCTTGGTTTAACGGCTCGAATTCGTCGGAAACGGAAGTATTCTTCCTACCAGGGAGAGATTGGCAAGAAAGCAGCGAATCTCATTCAACGCCAGTTTGAAGCATCCAAACCAATGGAAAAGTGCTATACGGATGTGACAGAGTTTGTCATTCCAAATAGCACACAGAAATTGTATTTATCGCCAGTTTTAGATGGTTTTAACAGCGAAATTATTGCTTATCATCTTTCTACTTCACCAAATTTAGAACAAGTGAAGACCATGTTGGAGAAAGCTTTTTCAGATAAGAGATATGAGAATACGATTCTCCATAGCGATCAAGGCTGGCAATACCAACATGATTCTTATCATCGGTTCCTAGAGAGTAAGGGAATTCAGCCATCCATGTCACGCAAGGGTAACAGCCCAGACAACGGCATGATGGAGTCCTTCTTTGGCATTTTGAAATCCGAAATGTTCTACGGTTATGAAAAGACGTTTCAGTCACTTAAGCAACTGGAACAAGCTATTGTAGACTATATTGATTACTATAACAATAAACGAATTAAGGTCAAACTAAAAGGACTTAGTCCTGTGCAATACAGAACTAAATCCTTTACTTAAATTAATTGTCTAACTTTTTGGGGTCAGTACACAAAACGGCTCTTTTTGGTAACCTCAACCTTACTCCTGAAGAAGACAGTAGTATGAGTGGCAAATTTTTAGTTAGAAGGAAGAAAAACCAATTTGAAAGGTGATAGTTACGTTTAATGGTTTAATTCAAATATTCGGATGCGCTATATTTCGTTTCATAGTATAGGAAGCTAACATCAGCACATGTTGAGGCGGTATCACTGTTGTACGAGCTGAGGCATCAGCGAAGTAGGAGTAGATGCTCCGCCCATGGGATAGGACTCGTAAAATGAGGAGGGAAACCGACGAAATGATACGGTAAGTCCGAACCGCTGAGTGCATGGCTCTGCTCTTCCGATCTGAGACAGTCGAAAAGTAGAAGGGGATGGTATTGGTATCAATCAATGAGTAACAAAGTAACAGCGTGATTCGAAACATTTGCTTGTAATTTCCGGAGGAACATCAATATGGATGGAATAACAAAAGATTCTATAAAAACGGCTAAACTAATAAAACAATTATGGCCCCAATTGACCGATAAAGAAGCTTTTGATGAAGTAAAAAAATATACGAATGGCAAAAATACTGCAATCTTTACTGAAGTTGAAGGTAACACAATTGTAGGTCTAGCATTATGTTCCCTCAGATTTGATTATGTTGAAGGTTGTAAATATAGTCCTGTTGGATTCTTAGAAGGGATTATTGTCGATGAGGAATATCGTTTAAAGGATATTGCTAAAAATCTCTGTACAAAATGTGAGGAATGGGCGAAAAATAAAGGATGTAAGGAATTTGCAAGTGACTGTACTTTAACGAATACGGATTCTATAAGATTTCATCTCAATATTGGATTTCAGGAGGCAAGTAGAATTATTCATTTTAAGAAAAAATTATAATTTAGAAACGTGAATAAACTTGTTAAACTTTATGTATCTTTAGAAAGTGTGTTAACTTGAAAGAACAAATTTTTTTGATGGGTGGGAATCCCCCAATAACGAAATATAGCATTGTTGATAAAATTGTATTATCAAGCAAGATTGAAAGAATTGTTATTTTTACGGTTTTTCGAGATAATTGGCAACCCTATATGAAAAAGTACACAGAAGTTTTCCAAAGTCAATTTCCTAATCTAAACACTGATTACTTACTTTTGGACACTGAGCAGATTGATTTTGATAGCTATTTAGATGCTGATCTAATTATCATTGGTGGAGGAAATACGGAAAAATATATAGCTACTTATGTCAATCAGGAGTTCAAAAATTATATCGATCATATGCTTAATAAAGGGGCAAAAGTTATAGGGTTTTCTGCAGGAGCCCTATTATTAGGAGAAAAAGTATATGTCTCACCTAATGATAATTCAGATCATCAGATAAAGATAAAAAATGGATTAGGACTCTTTAGTCAGTTTTTAATTAGTGTCCATTATGATTCCTGGAATGATAAAGCTAATAAGGATAGAGCAGAAGAACTTGTCAGTGTTCCCATAATTCCACTAAATGATCATTCCTGTCTTGTATTGGATAGACTTGGAAACATTATTGAGAAAATTGACTAGTTTTAATCATGCGAATCTGAATCTACGAAACTAAAGTATTGACGAAATGAATAGTGAAAAGCCTTGATTGTAAGGCTTTTTTGTGTTTTTATGATAGAATATAGGTAGTTATAATCGATAGCAACTAAGAAGCAGTAAAAATATTATTCATAAAATAATCAAGATTAGGAAGAAAAAAATGACAGAAATTGATAAAAGGAATTTAAAAAATTATCTTTGTTTTACATTTGGAATTACTTATATAGCTTGGGGGCTTCTTGCCATATTTACACAATCTTATATTTTGGGATTAGAGACATTTATAGGAAGAATATTACATATAGTTGGTGCACTTGGACCAGCTATTGCAAGTGGCTTTTATTTAAAAAGTAATAATATAAAATTTAAACATTTTTTATTTAATAAGTTAGAAAATAGCAGTATTTATTTCATTTATCATATGTTAGCAATTTTGATACTATTTTCTGTATCTTCCTTAGAATTAAACGGAGTATCAATTTATCTGATGCCATTATTCTTTATACAACTAATTTTTTTTGGTGGTGGACATGAAGAATTAGGATGGAGAGGAATATTACAACCATTACTTGATAAAAAATATACTTATTGGCAATCTAATTTGATTGTAGGATCAATTTGGGGAATATGGCATCTGCCTTTATGGTTTATAGTTGGAGAAAGTCATCAAGGATTTCCTTTTATTTTATTTTTTATATATACATTATTTTTAAGTTTTGTTTTAGGGCTTCTTTACCGTCAAACGAAATCTGTGGGATACTGTGTATTATTTCATGCATTCGC
>NZ_AJRE01000457.1:0-4441 GCF_000296955.1 Streptococcus sp. GMD4S | reverse complement strand
TTCCACTTCTAACCTATCTACCTGATCATCTCTCAGGGCTCTTACTGATATAAAATCATGGGAAATCTCATCTTGAGGTGGGTTTCACACTTAGATGCTTTCAGCGTTTATCCCTTCCCTACATAGCTACCCAGCGATGCCTTTGGCAAGACAACTGGTACACCAGCGGTAAGTCCACTCTGGTCCTCTCGTACTAGGAGCAGATCCTCTCAAATTTCCTACGCCCGCGACGGATAGGGACCGAACTGTCTCACGACGTTCTGAACCCAGCTCGCGTGCCGCTTTAATGGGCGAACAGCCCAACCCTTGGGACCGACTACAGCCCCAGGATGCGACGAGCCGACATCGAGGTGCCAAACCTCCCCGTCGATGTGAACTCTTGGGGGAGATAAGCCTGTTATCCCCAGGGTAGCTTTTATCCGTTGAGCGATGGCCCTTCCATACGGAACCACCGGATCACTAAGCCCGACTTTCGTCCCTGCTCGAGTTGTAGCTCTCGCAGTCAAGCTCCCTTATACCTTTACACTCTGCGAATGATTTCCAACCATTCTGAGGGAACCTTTGGGCGCCTCCGTTACCTTTTAGGAGGCGACCGCCCCAGTCAAACTGCCCGTCAGACACTGTCTCCGATAGGGATAACCTATCCGGGTTAGAGTGGCCATAACACAAGGGTAGTATCCCAACAACGTCTCCTTCGAAACTGGCGTCCCGATCTCATAGACTCCTACCTATCCTGTACATGTGGTACAGACACTCAATATCAAACTGCAGTAAAGCTCCATGGGGTCTTTCCGTCCTGTCGCGGGTAACCTGCATCTTCACAGGTACTAAAATTTCACCGAGTCTCTCGTTGAGACAGTGCCCAAATCATTACGCCTTTCGTGCGGGTCGGAACTTACCCGACAAGGAATTTCGCTACCTTAGGACCGTTATAGTTACGGCCGCCGTTTACTGGGGCTTCAATTCATACCTTCGGATTACTCCTAAGCACTCCTCTTAACCTTCCAGCACCGGGCAGGCGTCACCCCCTATACATCATCTTACGATTTAGCAGAGAGCTGTGTTTTTGATAAACAGTTGCTTGGGCCTATTCACTGCGGCTGACCTAAAGTCAGCACCCCTTCTCCCGAAGTTACGGGGTCATTTTGCCGAGTTCCTTAACGAGAGTTCTCTCGCTCACCTGAGGCTACTCGCCTCGACTACCTGTGTCGGTTTGCGGTACGGGTAGAGTATGTTTAAACGCTAGAAGCTTTTCTTGGCAGTGTGACGTCACTAACTTCGCTACTAAACTTCGCTCCCCATCACAGCTCAATGTTATAGATATAAGCATTTGACTCATATCACACCTCACTGATTAGACAGACACTTCCATTCGTCTGCTTTAGTTAGCCTACTGCGTCCCTCCATCACTACATACTCTAGTACAGGAATATCAACCTGTTGTCCATCGGATACACCTTTCGGTCTCTCCTTAGGTCCCGACTAACCCAGGGCGGACGAGCCTTCCCCTGGAAACCTTAGTCTTACGGTGGACAGGATTCTCACCTGTCTTTCGCTACTCATACCGGCATTCTCACTTCTATGCGTTCCAGCACTCCTCACGGTATACCTTCTTCACACATAGAACGCTCTCCTACCATACCTATAAAGGTATCCACAGCTTCGGTAAATTGTTTTAGCCCCGGTACATTTTCGGCGCAGGGTCACTCGACTAGTGAGCTATTACGCACTCTTTGAATGAATAGCTGCTTCTAAGCTAACATCCTAGTTGTCTGTGCAACCCCACATCCTTTTCCACTTAACAATTATTTTGGGACCTTAGCTGGTGGTCTGGGCTGTTTCCCTTTCGACTACGGATCTTAGCACTCGCAGTCTGACTGCCGACCATAATTCATTGGCATTCGGAGTTTATCTGAGATTGGTAATCCGGGATGGACCCCTCACCCAAACAGTGCTCTACCTCCAAGAATCTTGATGTCGACGCTAGCCCTAAAGCTATTTCGGAGAGAACCAGCTATCTCCAAGTTCGTTTGGAATTTCTCCGCTACCCACAAGTCATCCAAGCACTTTTCAACGTGCCCTGGTTCGGTCCTCCAGTGCGTCTTACCGCACCTTCAACCTGCTCATGGGTAGGTCACATGGTTTCGGGTCTACGACATGATACTAAGGCGCCCTATTCAGACTCGGTTTCCCTGCGGCTCCGTCTCTTCAACTTAACCTCGCATCATATCGTAACTCGCCGGTTCATTCTACAAAAGGCACGCTCTCACCCATTAACGGGCTCGAACTTGTTGTAGGCACACGGTTTCAGGTTCTATTTCACTCCCCTCCCGGGGTGCTTTTCACCTTTCCCTCACGGTACTGGTTCACTATCGGTCACTAGGGAGTATTTAGGGTTGGGAGATGGTCCTCCCAGATTCCGACGGGATTTCTCGTGTCCCGCCGTACTCAGGATACTGCTAGGTACAAAGACTATTTTAAATACGAGGCTATTACTCTCTTTGGCTGATCTTCCCAAATCATTCTTCTATAGTCTTTGAGTCCACATTGCAGTCCTACAACCCCGAAGAGTAAACTCTTCGGTTTGCCCTCCTGCCGTTTCGCTCGCCGCTACTAAGGCAATCGCTTTTGCTTTCTCTTCCTGCAGCTACTTAGATGTTTCAGTTCACTGCGTCTTCCTCCTCACATCCTTAACAGATGCGGGTAACAGGTAGTACCTGTTGGGTTCCCCCATTCGGAAATCCCTGGATCATCGCTTACTTACAGCTACCCAAGGCATATCGTCGTTTGTCACGTCCTTCTTCGGCTCCTAGTGCCAAGGCATCCACCGTGCGCCCTTATTAACTTAACCTTATTTTTTGACCTTTCAGTCATAAACTCTTTTAATACTACAGCGTTTCGGTTTATTTTCTTGTTACTATTTGATATAGATATTCAATTTTCAATGTGCATTACTTGGTGATCTCTCACCAATGGAGCCTAGCGGGATCGAACCGCTGACCTCCTGCGTGCAAAGCAGGCGCTCTCCCAGCTGAGCTAAGGCCCCACAAGACCTCTCAAGACTAAACAAGACCAATGTGCAGTTCCTTATCCTTAGAAAGGAGGTGATCCAGCCGCACCTTCCGATACGGCTACCTTGTTACGACTTCACCCCAATCATCTATCCCACCTTAGGCGGCTGGCTCCTAAAAGGTTACCTCACCGACTTCGGGTGTTACAAACTCTCGTGGTGTGACGGGCGGTGTGTACAAGGCCCGGGAACGTATTCACCGCGGCGTGCTGATCCGCGATTACTAGCGATTCCGACTTCATGTAGGCGAGTTGCAGCCTACAATCCGAACTGAGACTGGCTTTAAGAGATTAGCTTGCCGTCACCGGCTTGCGACTCGTTGTACCAGCCATTGTAGCACGTGTGTAGCCCAGGTCATAAGGGGCATGATGATTTGACGTCATCCCCACCTTCCTCCGGTTTATTACCGGCAGTCTCGCTAGAGTGCCCAACTGAATGATGGCAACTAACAATAGGGGTTGCGCTCGTTGCGGGACTTAACCCAACATCTCACGACACGAGCTGACGACAACCATGCACCACCTGTCACCTCTGTCCCGAAGGAAAACTCTATCTCTAGAGCGGTCAGAGGGATGTCAAGACCTGGTAAGGTTCTTCGCGTTGCTTCGAATTAAACCACATGCTCCACCGCTTGTGCGGGCCCCCGTCAATTCCTTTGAGTTTCAACCTTGCGGTCGTACTCCCCAGGCGGAGTGCTTAATGCGTTAGCTGCGGCACTAAACCCCGGAAAGGGTCTAACACCTAGCACTCATCGTTTACGGCGTGGACTACCAGGGTATCTAATCCTGTTTGCTCCCCACGCTTTCGAGCCTCAGCGTCAGTTACAAGCCAGAGAGCCGCTTTCGCCACCGGTGTTCCTCCATATATCTACGCATTTCACCGCTACACATGGAATTCCACTCTCCCCTCTTGCACTCAAGTTAAACAGTTTCCAAAGCGTACTATGGTTAAGCCACAGCCTTTAACTTCAGACTTATCTAACCGCCTGCGCTCGCTTTACGCCCAATAAATCCGGACAACGCTCGGGACCTACGTATTACCGCGGCTGCTGGCACGTAGTTAGCCGTCCCTTTCTGGTAAGATACCGTCACAGTGTGAACTTTCCACTCTCACACTCGTTCTTCTCTTACAACAGAGCTTTACGATCCGAAAACCTTCTTCACTCACGCGGCGTTGCTCGGTCAGACTTCCGTCCATTGCCGAAGATTCCCTACTGCTGCCTCCCGTAGGAGTCTGGGCCGTGTCTCAGTCCCAGTGTGGCCGATCACCCTCTCAGGTCGGCTATGTATCGTTGCCTTGGTGAGCCGTTACCTCACCAACTAGCTAATACAACGCAGGTCCATCTGGTAGTGATGCAATTGCACCTTTTAA
>NZ_AJRE01000456.1:0-4954 GCF_000296955.1 Streptococcus sp. GMD4S | reverse complement strand
TTTGATATAATAGAAGTAACAAAAATAAAGGAAATTAAGTATTATGAACGCAATCACAGCTCACAGCTCACGCTGATTATGTAATCGGACGTGTTTTTTGTCAAGCATTAAAACAGGCATTTTCACATTTTTGTGAGAAGGCTTTTTATGTTGAGTTTTCTGAGTTATCTTTAGAGAGAAATGGGGAGCTACAATATGCATAACCATTTCTCAAACGAAGTTGATGGACAACTCAAGTTTTATCAAGATTATCTACCTCTTGTTGATAAAACTTTGAAAACAGATGATATTTTAACGGATTATACAGATGGTATTGTATATGGAAATCTGATTGAATTTAAAGTTGTTATCAATGATATTAACTCTGTTCTATTCCAAACCATCAAATATCTATCCGCTCGGAGAATCAAAGGGAAAGAAATCCCTAAAAACATTCTGCTTGTATCGCTAACGAATGAAAAAATCTACGTTTTTGATAGTCAGGAATATTTAACACATATCGAAAAAGTATATTTTGGTGGTGCAAGTGTTAAAACAGCTGGTTTTTCTTCTGATGCTCCTCTTGAGGTTTTAGAATACGGTCAAAGTCAACTAGATGAAAGTCGTCTCATTACTTTACTACGTTCAAAGCAATACACAAAAATTAACATTGACGAAAACTGTATTGTTGGTTGGGCGGAACGTTTTTATCGTGAAAACAAAGGAGCTAAAAAGTCTGATTTTATCGGTGACCAAACTGGTAAAGTTAAAATTATTGGTGAAATTCGGAAACCTGAGAAACTAAAAGAATTTATCAATCCCTATATCGGTGAAACTAATGCACAATTTCACTATTTGATGGATAAACTCAATGATACTTTACAAAAGAAAAACTTAGGAGCTTTCTACACTCCTGAACCTTATGTTGAAAAGTCATTGGAGCTAGTCCGACAAGCTATTAAGCGTGTTCCAGAAGGAAATGATTATATTATTTTGGATAGATGTGCTGGGACTGGAAACCTCGAGAAATTGATGAGCGACGAGGAACTAAGTCACTGCGTCCTTTCTACTATTGAATACTATGAATATAAAGTTCTTGTTGAGTTGCTAGGTGACAAGGTTCGCCACATTATCCCACCAACTGAGAAAGAAGATACGTTTAATATGGGACTAGTCCGAGGAGCTGACGCTCTTAGCAAGGAATACATTAACAATGAAATTATTAAACGCTATATCAACGACCCAAAAGTGACAATTATCATGTACGAGAATCCCCCTTATGCAGAGACTACTTCTATTGAACACCAAAAAGCTGGGACTAGTAAGAAATCATCTGCTTGGAAAAAGAGCTTTTTAGTGACGGAGATGAAAAAAGAGGTTAAAGGACAAGCGACAAACGAACTCGGAAATATCTTTATCTGGTCTGCTTTCAAATATTATTTACGCCAACCAACAGATTCTTATATTGTCTATAGTCCTGTAAAGTATTGGAAAGCTCAGCATCTCATCAATCAAAAATTTTTAGGTGGTTTTGCTTTTAATCGCAAACACTTTCACACTAATATTCATGCGATGATTATGTGTGCTCTTTGGAGTAAAGAAGAAGTTGCACTAGAGTCACTAAAATTAGAAGCCTATGATATTGATAAGGATGGAAATTTACTTCCTGAAAATAATATCATTATTAAAAGGATACATAGCACGTATAGCCAAAAGTACTTTGATAAAAGAAAGTTCATAGATGATGAAAATAATGGACTTTATCTAGGATTAAATGGTAAAGAGTATGAAGGTAAAACTAAGAGTGTTGTTCCTTTATTTAATTCAAACATTCTGGGCTATATGGCAGTATATAGTTCTGGATTTGATAACCCAGATTTACACGCTACCTTAATAATGGCAGGTAGATATGATGGACATGGCTTTTTCCTTCGCTCTGACAACTTCCTAGAAAAACTCCCAATGTTTGCCGCCAGTCGCTACATTACTTATAATCGTCACTGGACACAGCGTGCTAATATTATGAAATCGGCCGATGGCGTTGAACGTTTTAATAAAGCTGTATCAAGTAACAAGATTGAACAAGACTTATTGAAAATTCTTCTATTCACAACACTTGAAACGCAAAATCACATGAGAAGTTTATATGGTTCTGATGGACGATTCTACCGAAATGAGTTGTCATTGGATAACTCTAATGGAGATACGCTAGCAACAGTCAGCTTAGCAAAATTGAAACAAGGTTCTAAAGAGACTGATTTATTTGAACAATGGGGAAAAGTCCTAACAGAAGCTAAGAAAACGAAAAATTATAATTCTAAATTAACGTATTCAGTTTATCAGATTATTGATGAGCTTAACACATCTGAAAAAGATGAAAATGATAAAACAATCTATAACTATCCCGAATTAAACGGACACTTGAATACATTGAAAACAATGGTAAAAGAGTATTATAATTCTGAAATTGTGCCATTCCTATTTGAGTATGAATTTTTGAAATAAGCATGAAAAAGACGATTTCCTCTTGGAAGTCGCCTTTTTGATATTCTTGTAAGCACTATATATTGTGTCTAGTGTAAACTGATATATAGTTACCTAAAATATTTTAGCAAAAAAGCCAGCCTCAAGCTGACTCTTTATTCTATGGTATCAAAAGCGAGACTTGGTTTGGCATTGAGGTCCAGGCCTGCGAAGTTTTCTTTGTTCCACTCGCTGACACTGGCATAGGCAATCATACCTGCATTGTCTCCACAGAGACGCAGGGGTGGAATGATGACTTTGACATCTGTAATTTCGGCTGCTAGGCGTTCTCTAAGACCTTTATTGGCCGCCACACCACCTGCGACAACAAGGGTTTTAACAGGATATTTATCTAGGGCTTTCTTGGTTTTTACCATGAGAATATCCATGACAGCTGCTTGGAAGGAAGCACACAAATCCTCTGTAGACAAGCTTTCTCCCTTTTGCTCAGCATTGTGGTAAAGATTGATAAAGGCAGACTTCAAACCTGAGAATGAAAACTCCAGATTGTCTTCCTTGATCATGGCACGAGGGAAGTCATAAACATCCTGACCTTGATGGGCCAACTCGTCAATCTCGCGACCTGCTGGATAAGTCAAGCCCATGACACGGCCGACCTTATCATAGGCCTCACCAACCGCATCATCTCGTGTCTCCCCAACAATCTTGTAATCGCCAGCCTCTGACACATAGACCAACTCGGTGTGTCCTCCGCTGACCAAGAGTGCCAACAAAGGAAACTCCAAAGGCTCCACACTCTGAGCTGCCATTAGGTGGCCAGCCATGTGGTTGACGGGGATAAGCGGCAGGCCATGTGCCCAAGCAAAGGCCTTGGCAGCTGACAAACCAACAAGCAAGGCTCCGACCAGGCCTGGTCCGTAGGTAACCGCCACAGCTGTTATGTTCTCTTCGGTAATCCCTGCTTCTGCTAGCGACTCCTCAATACAGGCCGTAATAACCTCGACATGGTGACGACTGGCCACTTCTGGCACTACGCCACCAAAACGTTTGTGGCTCTCGATTTGACTAGCGATGACATTGGACAAGAGCTGGTCGTCGTTTTTTAAGACAGCGACACTGGTCTCATCACAAGATGTCTCAAATGCTAAAATATATCTATCCTTCATCTATTTCTCTCTTCATGATAATGGCGTCCTCGACTGGGTCATGGTAGTAGGCCTTTCTCTCAGCGATGACCACCATCTTTTCTTTCTTGTAAAATGCTTGCGCTCGTTGGTTTGACTTTCTGACTTCAAGGAAAATCTCCTTATCTGTCGGCAATTGAGCAAACAAGGCTGACGCAATTTCCTGACCCTGATAGGCTCCTTTGACAGCGATTTGTAGGACTTCTGCTTCAAAGAGATTCTCCTGAACGGCTAGAAAGCCAATCACTTCTCCCCCATCATAAGCCAATGCATACCAGGTCTGATCTTGGGATAGGTCTGCTTGGATTTGTTCCAGCGTCCAAGGGCTGACTGGGTAAACATCTACCATAACAGCATAGATAGCTTGAGCCAAGTCAGGTCGCTGTTGGATTCGTTTGATCTCTATCATAGGCGTTTAATATAAGACTCGCCAGACTCGGTGTGATTCTTGAGCCAGTTTTCCTCGGCTTCGACACGCTTGAGGTAATTTGGCACAAAGTCGTGCAAGGAGTCTGCTTCCTTATCCCAGGCCCAAAGAGCTAGATTAGCTGCATTTGGCAAGGTTTCTTCGTAGTTAGTTTGTGGCAGATGCTCTTGGATTTGTTCCACAAAGGCTCCAACTTCTCCGACAAAGGTCACCTGCTCAGCATCCTTGACCTGCTCTAGCACTTCCGCAAAAGACAGGTGCGCTTCTGGAAAGACAGCCTTGGCATTTTCATAAAATCCTGCATAGACATTGTTGCGACGTGCATCCATGATAGGAACCACCAAGCCTTCTTGCTGACTTGGCACCAGAGCTAAGAGGCTGGACATCCCCACTAACTCAATGTTCAGAGTATGAGCCAAAGTCTTGGCAGTGGCTACCGCAATTCGTAAACCTGTGTAGCTACCTGGTCCCTCTGCCACCACGATTCGATCCAAGTCCTTGGGTGTCAGGTCCAGACTTTCCATCAAAAAATCGATGGCAGGCATAAGGGTGATACTGTGGTTTTTCTTGATATTGATCATAGTCTCGGCAAGAACTTGCTTATCCTCTAAAATGGCTAGAGAAAGAGCCTTGCTGGACGTATCAAAAGCTAATACTTTCATAACACATTCCTATCTTTTTGTCTGCTTACTATTATACTACAAAAGCTGACGCATGGGAATTTTCTTCTTTTTGAAACAAAAGGGCCTGCCACTTAGACAAAAAGAAGTGTAAATAAGTCATATATACCTTAACTCGATTTTCGATGTGAGAAATCATCGTCATAACAATAAAGATAGCACCTAAAAATAGAAAAAGTCCATCCCATCTATCAAGACGA
>NZ_AJRE01000455.1:0-5000 GCF_000296955.1 Streptococcus sp. GMD4S | reverse complement strand
AAGGATAGAAGAAGATGAGAATCAATAAGTATATTGCCCACGCAGGTGTGGCCAGTAGGAGAAAAGCAGAAGAGTTGATCAAGCAAGGTTTGGTGACAGTTAACGGTCAAGTGGTGCGTGAACTCGCAACGACCATCAAGTCTGGTGACAAGGTCGAAGTGGAAGGCCAGCCCATCTACAACGAAGAAAAGGTCTACTATTTGCTTAACAAACCACGCGGAGTGATTTCCAGTGTGACAGACGACAAGGGCCGCAAGACTGTTGTAGACCTCTTGCCCAATGTAAAAGAACGGATTTACCCAGTTGGACGTTTGGACTGGGATACATCAGGTGTCTTGATTTTGACCAATGATGGTGATTTTACGGATGAGATGATTCACCCCCGTAATGAGATTGATAAGGTCTATGTCGCGCGTGTTAAAGGTGTGGCCAACAAAGAAAATCTCCGTCCCTTGACCCGTGGACTTGAGATTGATGGCAAGAAAACTAAGCCAGCTGTATATGAAATTCTCAAAGTGGATCCAGTCAAAAATCGCTCAGTAGTGCAGTTGACTATCCATGAAGGACGCAACCATCAGGTTAAAAAGATGTTTGAAGCCGTCGGTCTTCAAGTGGATAAGTTGTCGCGGACACGTTTTGGACACCTAGACTTGACAGGTCTTCGTCCGGGAGAATCCCGTCGCCTTAATAAAAAAGAAATCAGCCAACTACACACTATGGCTGTAACCAAGAAATAATGAAACGCATCTTAATAGCGCCAGTACGCTTTTACCAACGTTTTATCTCCCCAGCCTTTCCCCCCTCTTGTCGCTTTGAGCCGACTTGTTCCAACTACATGATTCAGGCTATTGAAAAACATGGCTTCAAGGGTGTTCTGATGGGCTTGGCTCGGATTTTACGTTGCCACCCCTGGTCGAAAACAGGTAAGGACCCCGTCCCAGATCACTTTTCCCTCAGACGAAATCAAGAAAAAAAATAACCCAACATCACCTGATGTTGGGTTTTCTTGTTTATTTCAAAGCTTTTTGAGCGTCTTCAATCATGAGTTTAGTTGATTCAAGTCCGCCTCCGCTTAGATACCAGAGGTCTGGTGTTAGTTGGATGATTTTACCATTTTTAGCAGCAGGAGTTTCAGCGATGAGGGCATTTTCTAGGACGCCATCGTTGCTTGAGTTGTCCCCACCAATGGCAAGGGTACGGTTGATGACAAAGAGGATGTCAGGATTGATTTCTTTGACACTTTCAAAGCTGACTTCTTGTCCGTGGCGAGAGTCTTCAAATTTGGTGTCAGTTGGCTTGAATTTTAAGGTTTGATACAAGAAAGAGAAACGAGATTGGGCACCAAAGGCAGCCATTTTTCCTTCATTGAGGAGGATAGCAAGGGCTTTTTTGTCAGAACTTTCGTTTTTAGTAGCGACTTCTTGGATGCTCTTATCTAGGTTAGCCAATTCTTGCTTGGCTTTCTGAGTGCCTGTTTCACCAAAGGCGCTTGCAAGGGATTCGATGTTGGTCTTGGTAGAAGTCCAGTAGTCGTCCTTACTTGCTTGGAAGAGAACGGTTGGAGCAATTTCTTTGAACTTGTCTACGAATTTTTGGGTACGTGGAGAAGCGATAATCAAATCCGGCTCAAGAGCAGCAATGGCTTCTAGGTCTGGCTCAACCATGGAACCCACATTGTTGACATTTCCTGTAAGATCTTTTAGGTAAGTCGGAACAGTTTTTGTAGGCATTCCGACGATATTCTTTTCAAAACCTAAAGCGCGAATAGTATCCGCAGCACCGAGGTCAAAGGTCACAATCTTTTCAGGAACCTTTGAAAGTTTGACCTCATCTAGTGAACTTTTAATGGTTATCTCTGTTGGAGCAGAGCTACTTGTCTCTGTCTGGCTATTGCTTGAATTTGTATTTGTACTACATGCACCAAGTAAGAGCAAGAAGCTAGCCGCTAGGGCAGTGAGATAAAGTTTAAGGGATGTTTTCATGATTTCTCCTTTTTAAAATATAGTAACGATGTAGGGGGTCTCTTAAATAGGTTTGTTAGCTAAGAGACAGAGGGTTCTCTAACATGAGTTCAGAATAGCTAGCTATAGATACAGATCTTTTTGCCATTGATATCAGCCAGTGTGATGGGAATCTCATAAAGTTGACTGAGCAGGTCAGCCTGCATGATTTGAGCAGTCGTTCCCTTGCAAAAGACTTGACCGTCCTTAAAGGCAACAATTTCATCCGCATATTGGCTAGCCATGTTGATATCGTGGAGGACGATGATAATGGTTTTGCCAAGTTCCTCCACCAGTCGCCGAAGGATCTGCATCATGCTGACACTTTGCTTGATATCGAGATTGTTAAGCGGTTCGTCCAGCAAGATAAAGTCTGTATCCTGGGCTAGTACCATAGCGATAAAGACACGTTGGAGTTGTCCGCCAGACAGACTATCGATGTAGCGGTCTTTTAAGTTGGTCAGTTCCAGATAGTCAAGGGTTTCTCGAATTTTTTCCCAGTCTTCCGCCCTCAGTCGACCACGACTGTAGGGAAAACGTCCAAAGCTGACCAGTTCTTCTACAGTCAATTTGGCTTGGTAATTAATCTTCTGCTTTAGGATGGTGAGTTCTTTGGCCAGTTCTTGGGAATTCCAGCTTTCGATTTCCCGGCCTTTAATACTGAGAATCCCCTGATCTTTCTTGGTCAGTCTGCTCATGATGGAGAGAAGAGTTGATTTCCCGGCGCCGTTTGGACCAATGAAGGCTGTCAGTTTCTGAGGACTGACTTCAAGGGAAATGTCTTGCAAAATATCCTGTTTTTGAATGGATTTGTCAATGTTTTCCAGTTTCACTGACGTGCCCTCCTGTAAAGTAAGATAAAGAATAAGAGACCACCCACACTCTCGATGATCATGCTGATGCGAATTTCCAGCGCAAAGACTCGTTCGATGAGGGCTTGCCCCAAGGTCAAACTAATAAATCCAATCAGAATGGCTACGATAAAGAGCAACTTGTGCCGATAATCTTTGACAATCAGGTAAGTGAGATTGGCTAGCATAAAGCCGAAGAAGGCCATAGGTCCTACCAAGGCAGTCGCTGTTGAGGTCAAAAGCACGATGCCCCAGAGGAGTTCTCTCTGTTCTTTTTCAACATCGAGTCCCAGTATCTGAGCCGTTTCTCTTTGCAGGTGCAAGACATCCAGAACGACTGCTTTTCGAAAGAAAAAGATTGTCAAGGCAAGGATGATCAGAGAACCGATGGCTAGGATGGAAGTGTTGAGATGCTGAAAGGAGGCAAAGAGAGTGTTCTGCAGTTTATCGTATTCATTTGGATCCATCAGGACTTGGAGGAAGGTACTGATATTTCGAAAGAGACTTCCCAGGGCTAGGCAGATTAGCAGAATGAAAACCAGATCTTGCTTCATCAGCGTCTTCAAGTAGCCTTGTAAGGCGAGAAAGAAGAGGGATTGAAGCAGAAGCAAGATTAGAAATTCTAAGACAGGCGACTTTCCAAGCTGTAGAAATTTGCTTTCAAATATCAGTAGCAGGGTCTGTAGCAAGACATAGAAGGATTCGATTCCCAAAATACTTGGCGTCAGAAAGCGATTTTCCGTCAGGGTTTGAAAACTAATGGTCGAAATCCCTGTCGCGACGGCTACCAAGAGATAAACGATGATTTTTTGGGAACGTAGCTTCCAGGCAAAGGAAGATAGATGGGTGATGGGCCAAAAGTAGAGAAGACAAGCTCCAATGGCCAGAATAATGAGAAGGCAGAAGAGCTTGGTATGTTTGCTTTTAAACTGCATCTTTTTGTCCCCCTCTCCAGAGAAGTAGGATAAAGACGAGGCTACCGATGATTCCTAGTAGGAGACTGACAGACAGCTCATAGGGCCGAATCAAGACTCGAGAGAGGATGTCGCAGGCCAGAACCATATTGGCTCCGACCAGAGCGACCATGAGTTTAGTTTGGCTCAGATTATCTCCATAGCGCTTGCGGACAAGATTGGGAACGATGACTCCGAGAAAAGGCAAGGCACCCACGGTAATCATGGTGACACTTGTCGTTAGCGCCACCAGAAAAAGGGCCAGTTTTTCAAGTAGAGAGTAAGAAATCCCCAAACTTTCACTGGTTTCCTTGCCCAGATTCATGATGGTGAAGGTTTGGGAGAATTTCCAAACGGCTATCAGGATAATGAGGCCTAAGAAGAGCCACTCATACTGATGGGTCTGAATCATGGAGAAGGAGCCCTGGGTCCAAGCAGTCATACTCTGAACCAGATTGAAACGATAGGCGATAACTTCTGTGACAGAACCGATAATCCCACTATAGATGATCCCGATCAAGGGCAACATCCACCTTTCCTTTACAGAAAAAATAGTCATAAAGGCCAGGAAAAAGAGGGTAAATAAAATGGATGAGCCAAAAGCAAAGAGCATCTTTTGGGTCAGACTCGCAGACGGAAAGACAAAGAGGCTTAACACCATTCCCAGTTTAGCGGCTTCTGTGGTTCCGACTGTACTTGGAGCAGCGAATTGATTTTGAGTAATGGTCTGCATGAGGAGTCCTGCCATGCTCATACTGGAGGCTGCAAGGAGAATACTGATGGTTCTTGGAAGACGCGACTCTTGAAAGAGAAGCCAGGTCTGTTGGTCAAAAGCAAAGAATTTTTCCCAAGAAAAATCACTGGTTCCAATGGTAATGGAGAGAAAGACCAGGAGTAGAAGTAAGCCTGTTAAAATATGAGAGAGTTTCATGCCCCGTCCTTTCATGTAGATTTGGTATAAAAATACCCTTGGAGATAATGTAACACGATTTTTTTAATCTGTCAATAAATTTTCTGACAATTTAATGTAAAAAGAAAGAAAAATTTCTGAAATTACATCTGCCCCTCTCTTTTATTGGAAAACTGAGTAAAAACCAATCCACCTTCCCACTATCCTTCTCCTATAAAAAGTGGTAAAATGGAGGACAGAAAGAAGGAACTGATATGACAACATTATTTTCAAAAATCAAAGAAGT
>NZ_AJRE01000454.1:0-5008 GCF_000296955.1 Streptococcus sp. GMD4S | reverse complement strand
TCCAAGATTGGACCTTGCATACGACATGGACCACACCAAGTTGCCCAGAAGTCTACCAAGACCAAACCGTCTTTTGTTTCTTGT
Source organism: Streptococcus sp. GMD4S (assembly GCF_000296955.1). Taxonomy (NCBI): domain Bacteria; kingdom Bacillati; phylum Bacillota; class Bacilli; order Lactobacillales; family Streptococcaceae; genus Streptococcus; species Streptococcus sp. GMD4S. Next base: position 4,924 of record NZ_AJRE01000454.1, on the reverse strand, counting down.
TCAAATGTTGCATCTGTAATTGCTTTTGCCATTGTATTTCTCCTTTTTTAGTTATATTGGCTTAAATCTTGTTTCATGAGATAGAAGAAAACATCTCCATAAGTCCCATGGTAGTCCAAATCATGACCATTGTAGGTTAATTTTTGGACAGTATAGTAATCAGCAACGCCGATGAGGCAGGCGTGTTGAGAACGTTCAAAGTCTTGGTAAGACTCGAAAGTCATGGTTCTCTCTTGCTTACTGGCGTCTAGATAAGTAATTTCGATCATATAAAACTCCTTTGTTCGATCTTGACTTTATTGTACTCCTTGAAAAGAGGAATGTCAAGAAAAATGATTGCGCACGCAACTTTTTTAAAAAATCTGATTAAGAAATGAAATCAAGACTCGTTTCCAGTCTTTCTTCGACGGCTTTTTGCAGGTAAGCTAGGGTGGTTTGTCCCTCGTCAGTCAGGCAGATAAAACTAGCCCGTCTATCCTGATCGCAACATCTGCGACTAAGCAAACCGCAGTTTTTCTCTTCTAATCGTGCCACCATTCGAGAAACAGCGCTCGGACTGAGATGGAGTTTATCGGGTAAATCAATCTGTCGTAAGGATTTTTCATCGGCTAGATCCAAATAGTAGAGCAGGTAAAACTCTTTCAAGTTCAGCCTTTGTTCACTCTGCTGGGCAATAGTTTCTTCCAACAAGGCTTCCATTTCTTTTTGATGGCGGTTGTAGTCAAACCATTTTTCTAAGTAGGTCATTGCTTTCTCCTTTCTTTTCAAAGTAAAAATCACAAAGTCATTAGTGACTGTTTCTGCAATACAAGATGATTGCGCATGCAATGATTATACTACTTTTAACTAATCCGTGCAAGAGAGAAGAATTGCAATATTTCCTTGAAATTTTCTGAAAAAAGAGTAAACTGGTATGCAAGAAGTCTATTTCGTGGAGTTTAGAATGAAATTATATGTTCAATTAATGATTCTCTTTGTGATTTCATTGATCGGTGAGGGAATTTCTAGTTTCTTTCATCTGCCTATCCCAGGCAGTATTATCGGTTTGATTATTCTCTTTCTAGCCTTACAGTTCAAGTGGCTGAGAACCAGACATGTCAACATGGTGGGGAATTTCTTGCTGGCCAATATGACTATTCTCTTTTTGCCACCAGCAGTGGGAATAATGGAGAAGTTTGATGTGATTGCTCCCTATCTCCTGCCCATCGTTTTGATTGTCTTTTTTGCAGCTGTCATCAATATTATCCTCATAGCCGTGGTAGTTCAGTTCATTAAGAGACGATTTGAGGGAGATTATGAGAAAGGAGATGCCAAATGAGTGAATTTGTTTCCAATCCCCTGTTTGGGCTTGCCCTGTCTATCCTTGCTTATCTAGTGGGGATGCTGATTTACAGACGTTTTCCCCATCCATTGACAACGCCCTTGCTTTTGTCGGCTGTTTTCATTATCATTTTTCTAAAGCTGACGGGGATTTCTTACCAAGATTACTACCAAGGTGGGGTTTATCTGAACAATTTGATTGTTCCGTCAACAGTGGCTTTAGGGATTCCGCTTTATAAGAGTTTTCACTTGATGAAGCACCATGCTCGCAGTATTCTCTTTGGTAGTCTGTTAGCAGTAGTTGTCAATACTTGCTTTACTGCCATAGTAGCGAAAATATTTGGCATGGACTTTTTCCTAGCTATTTCTCTCTTTCCCAAGTCAGTGACAACCGCTATGGCAGTGGGGATTACAGAAAAATTGCAAGGTTTGACGACTGTGACCTTGGTCGTCGTAGTGGCCACTGGCATTTTGACCAGTGTGATCGGACCAACCCTTTTGAAATGGTTGAAGATCGATGACCCAGTGGCTGTGGGACTTTCTCTTGGAGGAACAGGTCATGCTGTCGGAACGGGAACCGCCTTTCGATACGGATCGGTAGCAGGAGCCATGGGTGGCTTGGCTATCGGTGTCACTGGTATTCTCTACGTCTTTGTCAGCCCCATCGTAGCCAGTTTGATATTGAGTTAAAAAGCAAGGAAGCTGAGTTCCTTGCTTTTTTCCAATTTTATTTTGTAAGGATTTACTTTTCTTTGCTTAAATGAATGACTTGGTCGTAGCGTTTTAAGTCCTCGTCTGTATAATGGTGAATGACTTCAATGACTGTCTGAGGTAGCGAGAAGAGGAGGTCGCTAATCTTTTTGCTATTCTCTAAGTCAAGATTGGCCTTAATCTCATCAGCCAAGATGAGTTGGCTGTCGTGATAGAGCGCGCGAGCGATTTCGAGTCGTTGTTTCTCGCCACCAGACAGGCTATCGTTGCTAAGAGTTCGATTTTTCAAATGTTCTAAACCAGTTGTCTTGAGGATATGATTCAACCTTTCTTGCTTTTTAGTCATTCCTAGAAGGATATTGTCTTCCAGAGACAGCGTGTCAAAGTAATGGCTATCTTGGAGGATATAGGAGCTAACGCTCGTGATTTCTTGGCGTGATAGGCTTTGGCCAGCAAATGCAATCCGTCCACTGGTCGCAGCCAACTCTCCATGAATGATATTGAGTAAAGTCGTTTTTCCAGAGCCACTTTCACCGATAATGGCAATCTTTTCTCCTTTCTTGATGTGCATGGAAAGAGGGGATAAAAGGACCTGTCCCTCTTTTTCTAGAGAGATATTCTCTAGTTGGACGGGATAAATGTTTTGGAAGGTGCTAGTAGAAATAGGACTAGAATTTGTGAAAAGTACTTGGTACTTTTCACAGAGGTATTGAGTTGCTTTTCGGGTGTTAGTAAAGTAGGCTAATTCTTGGAATTGATAGCCAATATTATGAGAAACGAGATAAATGGCTACAAAACTAGCTGCGTTTAAATAACCATAATAGGTCATAAAACCGCCAATGACAATAGGGGCAACGGAGCAAAAGGCATCGATGCTATTGATAAAGAGACTGTTTAGGGTACGTTGTTTCTCATATCGTATTTCCGCATCCAAACTAGTCTGTAACTGATTTTGATAGCGAGCAAAAAAGAAGTCCTGTCCCTGATAATGACGAATCTGTTGGCTACCGCCAATAAAATTTGTCAAGCTTGATAAGTAGCTCTGGTTAATAGTGGACCGCTTTTCAGAAAGTGAATCTAAACGCTTAGATCCGATGGCACTACAGAGGACAGGGACGGAGTAGAAGAGAATAAAAATCAAGCCTAGGTAAAAATTAGTCCACAGGGCATATAGAATGGAGACGGTTGTGAAACCAAGAGAAGAAATAATGATAACGGTTGGCTCAATATAGCTCTTTTCTAACTGGTTGACGTCGTTTTCTAAATCAGACAAAATATCCTTTTCATCAATATCATAACCGCTGAGGAATCGCTTGAAAATAGCGCTTTTAATTCCATATCTGAAATCAGTAATCAAACGAGCGTAGTAATAGCGTTTTCCAGCTAGCCCCAGTAAGAGGATGAGGTTTCCAAGGATTCCCAGAATCAACACTTTCCAAAGAAGTTCCAGTTCTTGATTGGTAAAACTAGCAACGATACTCTGAATGAGCGCTGGCGTAATAATCGCTTCCAGCCATGTGATTGCAATCGAAAAGAAGTAAAGTGTTAAGTGTTTCTTTGCAACAAACGTTCTAAGCATAAAGAGCTCCCTCCTTATCAATATACAGTAATCACTTTTAAAATTATTATACTCCTTTTTATCCACATTTTCATACAATATATCTAAAAGAAAAGATCTAGCGATACAGAGTCGCTAGACCTTTAACTTATTGCAAGTTAACCTTGTTTTTCAAGATATAGTAGGTACCGAGATAGTAGATAGCTGATAAAAAGAGATCGCGCAGAATTTCTGTACCAATCATCATGTTAAAGTCATTTTCAATTCGGAAAAAGAGAGAAACATAACCAATGACGATGGCAATGACGATATAGGCTAGAATCCCCATAGCTGTTCGATACTCATTAAAGAGTTGTCCGATAGAGATGGAGAGGTAGATGGATAAAATCCATGCGATAGAACTGACAAATAGTGATAGGGCATACAGCCAGCCGTAGCTGAGGTAAGGGGAAATGAAGTTATAGAGAGCAGTGAAGTCTTTTTCTATTGGTGTTAAGAAGAAGATAATCAATATACTCAAGATAAAGACGATATAGCTTAAGATGGACCAGACAAGACCACCTAAAAGTTTTGCGATGATGATTTGGTGCTCAGAGACAGGCAAGGTCAAGGTCAAGTACCCTTGGCGGTCATAAACACTACCCTTGAATCTTCGGATGATTAAAAAGATTGTTGCAATCCAAAGAGTGACGCTGAGTCCTCCAAAGACTAGTACTAAAAAGAAGATGAAATAAGCAGCATTGTTAGGATTGTAACTCTGGCTAAGACTGTTAATAAAAGCTCCAATCAAAACTGAAATTGCAAGTACAGCACCGTAGAGTGCCAGATACCATTTATTGACATTTTTAAATTCATAACGAACTAGATTCCAAAACATAATAATCTCCTTTGCTTAGGCTTTAAATTCCTGGCGGAAGAGCTGGTCAATGGATTCACCTGACTCGTAACGAATATCATCAACATTTCCTTGGCGGACGACTTTTCCGTCTTTGAGGAAGATGATCTCATCCAAGATTGGCTCAATATCTGAAATCAAGTGGGTTGAAATCAGCACCGTAGAGGTTGGTGAGTAGTTATTGATGATGGTATTGAGGATATAATCACGGGCAGCTGGATCCACGCCTCCGATTGGTTCGTCCAGAACGTAGAGGCGGGCTTCACGGCTCATAACCAAGATGAGTTGGACCTTTTCCTTGTTCCCTTTTGATAGTTTCTTGAGGCGACTGTTTTCATCAATACCGAGATCGGCTAAAAGGTGTTGGGCTCTTTCGAGATTGAAATCCTGATAGAAGGTTTTAAAATAGGTTAGAGCATCCTTAACCTTCATCTCTTCAT
>NZ_AJRE01000453.1:0-5506 GCF_000296955.1 Streptococcus sp. GMD4S | reverse complement strand
CAATTGTACTAGCTCTCGCCTTCTCATTGCTTCACCTTGCTGCTGCTTTTTCAGCCATGAAACAAAAGAACTACAGTCTAGGAAATAAGTGCATCTTGGTCGGCAGTTGCCTCACTTCTCTGGCTCTAGCCATCTTTTACTTCGTCCCAGTTGCGACCATTCTTCTATGGATTGTGGGCTCGAGTATCGTCTGCTATGGAGCCTACTGGAATGGCCAACAGAAAGAAAAACAACATATCTCGCACCACATCGTTCGTATAACGACCGCTATTATCATTACGGTATTATTCATTTTGCTCTAACACAAAAAAGGATCATCTGATCCTTTTTTACTTTTTTAAGAGCTTTTTGCTGCCTTGCTCCACTGATACCACCCAACTAGACTATTGATGAGATAAATTAGGTATTTCCCTTGGATTTGCAGGCTTTCTCCCCACTAGAGATAGATTGAAAAGACATTGGTAGCTGCCCAGAATATCCATTGTTCACGGTAAACAGCTGTCATGAGGATTTGCCCAACCCCATTGGTCGCATCGGTGATGGAATCGCGATAAGGACGATTGGCTCCGATAGACTGATAAATGAACCCAAAGGCCAACCACCAAAGAACACTAATAGAAAGATACTTTGTCCAACCCTTGCCGTCTAGTTTACGTGCGACAAACTCTTGTTGTTCTTTCTTAAACTGGGCTTGATAAATCCAAACCAAGAGACCAATTGGCTGCATAATTGTAAAATAGAGAGTTGTTAAAACCTCACCATAGAAGCCTTTTTGAAGGGCAAGCACCAGATAAATGATGGAATTAATCAAACCAAATAGGTAGTTACTAGCACGACCTTCAGCTTCTCAAAGAGCAGAAAAAAGGTTAGTAAGGCTTGAGAGATGAATCATTTTAAAGGCAAACAATTCCAACAAGACGTCATCATTGTCGCTGTTGGTTATTACCTACGTTACAATCTGAGCTATCGTGAAGTTCAGGAATTGCTTTATGACCGTGGAATAAATGTTTGTCACACTACGATTTATCGGTGGGTTCAAGAATACAGTAAAATCCTCTATCATCTCTGGAAAAAGAAAAATAAACAGTCCTTCTATTCGTGGAAAATGGATGAAACCTATATCAAAATTAAGGGGCGTTGGCATTATCTCTATCGAGCGAATGATGCGGACGGTTTAACATTGGATATCTGGTTACGAAAGAAACGTCAAGCAGACGATAACAGCTATAAGTTAGAAGATACCGCCTATCAAGAAGATAAAGCACGCAAAGCAGAAACCGAAGATAAGCTAGCTATTGAAGCAATGAAAAGCAAGTACACCACGCTATTGCTAGAAAATATGTTGCTAAGTCCGTTTGAAATGCAAGATACAAAAATCATGGCAGGATTGCAAGTCCATGTTTACCCCCTCTATGACGAACTGAAAGAATTAAGAGGGCTAAATAGTGTCAAAGACCACTTGTCTTATGTTGCCAGCAGACGTGAAGAATATTCTAAGCATAATATCGCACGCTACCCCAAAAAAGCCGTTGAACAATATCTACCAACGGTTAAAAGGCAGGACTTAAACCATGAGTGAAGACTTAAAAACGATCAAAGAGCTGGCGGATGAGTTGAGTGTTACAAAACAAAATATTCAATATCACTACCAAAGGTTACCAAAAGAATTACAGCTTAAAAGTTCCAATGGGTCTAATCTAATAAATTCTAAAGCAGAAAAAATAATTTTAGGTAAAGTAGAAAGTAGTAGCAAATCAAATACCAAAGACCAACAAATAGAAAAACTAACTAATTTGTTAGACCAGTAACAACGATTAGCCTTGCAAGATAAAAAGTTACTAGAAGAATACAAGGCGGAAAATGATAACTTAAAAGCCCTCAAAATGCCCTCACAGGAAACAGAATTCAAACACTTAGACAATCAATATAAAGATGAAGTGAACGCTCTTAAAGAGAAGTTGGAAAATTTACAGGAACAAATCAAAGATCAAAAAAGGATAGAAGAACAAGAAAAACCAATAAAATGGTGGGGACTATGGCGAAAATAGATGATTCAGTTAAAAAGAAAGTTCCAGAATTGCGATTTAAAGGGTTCACGGATGAATGGGAACAGCGTAAGTTGGGAGACGAAGTTCGAATAGTGATGGGACAGTCTCCTAATTCAGAAAATTATACTGATGATCCTAATGGGCGCTAAAAATGCGAAGACCTATGAAGACCTATTTTGTATTAGTCAAACAAAAAATCCAAAAGAAATGGTATATGATTATGACCATGAAACAAAGTAAAATCAAACCGAGTGATCTGAGGAAGCACCCGATGATCATGAAACGTTATTAAACACAAAAGTCACCCATGTGAGTTCTTGCCAGAAGCTGAAGTTAATCCTTCAACCTGGAAAACCCGCAGAGGTGACTTTTTCTATACATCTCGATTTTTCTGGCAATAATCATTAACCGATAAATATGTCTGTGAATCACCCAGCGACTCCGCTATGTCCATAATCCGCGGTGGTAGTAATCCCACTCGCTGGACAAGTTCGTGATTGCTGAACAATTCCCGTGGACTGCCGGCGAAGCCAAACTTCCCGTGTTCCATAACATACACCGACTCAAACTCGGCGGCAACCCAATCCATGTCATGGGTGATGGTCACAACTTGGTGGCCCGAATCAGCCAACTGATGGAAAATTGCGGTCAACTTGCGCCGGCTTTCCCAATCAAGCGACATCATCGGCTCATCAAATAAATAAATCGCCGGATCCACTGCCAAAACTGTGGCAACGCTCAACAGCTTGCGTTCCGACAATGACAGGTCATACGGACTTTCATCTGTTTTATCATCCAAGCCAACTCTTTTTAGAGCCTCTAAAGCCCGCCTCGTAATCGTGTCGTGGTCATCCATGACCTGCGCGACATTCCACTCCACCTCTCGTTGAACGGTCGGGTTGAAAAGCTGATCGTCAGGATTCTGAAAAGTAATCCCAACCTTCAGTAACTTTTCGACCGGTTTAAGATCATTAAAATTTTCTCCATCGATCTTAATCACACCGGTTTGTGGTGTCAGCAAACCCGTCAACAATTTGAAGAGCGTTGATTTGCCGGCACCATTTTGGCCGACAATCGCCACCATCGGATCGGCGAAGTGTTTGTCTTCAACATCCAAGCTAAAGGACCGTTCCGGATAAGTGAACGTCAGGTGGCTCAGTTCAATTGTGGACATAACGAACCTCCTTCAGATCAGCGTAATTCACTGGATACCGGCCATCAGCCAAGTGCCAATCCATTTTTTGAGCAAGTTGCTGGATTGTCGGGGCTGGAATCTGCCAGTCAGCTGCCAAATGATTAAACACCTCACCCGGCCTGCCCTGGGCTACCATTTGACCCTCGTGCAGCACCCACACAACGTCGGCGACTTCGCACAAATCGTCAATTTCACTGGTGACAATGAAGACAGTCGTCTCTTTGACTTGGGCCAGCCATTGGAAAAATTGCCGGCGGCCAAGGGGATCCATCTCACTGGTCGGATCATCCATAATCAAAACAGCCGGATTAGCCACAATCGCCGTGGCAATTGCCAACCGCTGGATCTGACCACCGGAAAGGCTCTCGGGACGCAAATTCAGCTGTTCAATCAGCCCCATTTGCGTGGCAACTTCTTCAACCCGTTTTTGAATCAGTCCTTCAGCCATTCCCTGATTAATCAAGTCAAAGGCGATTTCATCGGCAACCGTGTCTGCCAACCCGCTTAGTTGGCCAGCTGGATTTTGCAGTACAACTCCATTCATGGCATTATAAACGGGCCAATTGTCAGACACTCGCTGGCCAAACATGTGCCAATCGCCCTCAATCTCAGCAGACACAATTTTGGGAATGACCCCTGCCAGCACACGGCACAAAGTCGATTTGCCGGAGTGGCTATTCCCGATAATCCCAACCACCTGGCCGGTATGAACCTCCGCGTTAATCTGACGCAGTTGTGGTTGCTCAGTACCCGGATAACGGGTGGTCAAATTTTCAATTACAATCCGTTTATCTTCGTCCATATCTTCCACCCAATCAATAAAATTGCCAATCCAGTCAGACCAATGTGCAGCGTCCGCGACAGGCGATACACGCGCTGGGAGGTTCTGACAGTCCGGTTGAGATTATCAAAACCTCTCAGTTGGAGAGAAATCGACCGCGTCATCGATTGATCCAAGGTCTTAATCACCAATGGAATTAGAACCGGCAGGACTGACTTTAATTTCTGAATCAACGTTTTTTGCGGATTGGTTCCGCGAACTTTTTGTGCCTGCTGGATTTTCCGCATATTGCGCATCATTTCCGGCAAAATATAACACACCGACATCAGAACGTAGACGGTTTTATAAGACAATCCGGACAGTTCCAAATAGGCCGCGTTTTCTGAAATACTCGTGGTCACCATAAAAAAGCCACTGGTCAAAATAATCACCAATACTCGACAACCCAGAGTGGTGGCGTAAATCAGGCCCTCTTTGTAGAACGACACCCCAAGCACAGAAAACAGCACAGTTTGATTCCGACTGTAAAATAACCCTTGGATGATCAGCATGGTGCAAATCAGAAACAGGCTGAATCCCAGCGCCTTAAAGGTGGTAGAACTCAATTTGGAAAATAACAATAGCAGTGTTGCGACAAGAATTAATCCGGCCTGAAGCAATAAATTCATACTGGCAAAGCTCAACAACGTCATGTCCAAGATGAACAAGAGCTTAGTAATCGGATCGATCACCTGGTACCATTTGAGCTTGACCCGTGGCGCTCCAGAAATCAATGTTTTATCAGTCATCATTTATCATCGCTAAAGAAGTGCACCATCCGCTTCGGCAGCTGACGATAGATGAAGAATGCCAGGTAGGCCACGCAGACTTTATCCAAAATATCCAAGACAAACTCATCGATAAATGAGGCCAGCCACACTGGTGCATGATTGGCGACCATTACCGCAAACAATGAGTCACCCCAAGCGATACCGGTCTGACCACCCCAAAAGATGACGTTGAGTGGCGTTGAAATGACAGCTGAAACGATGGCAATAATAATAGCAGAAACAAATACTCGTCGCGCTGACGAGAACCACCCATTGGCGTGCAAAACTCCGACAGCAATCCCAATTCCGATGCTGGTAATCGCATACACGGTTGAAATTGGCGATAAGGTCAGCCCATAGATCACGTTGTTGATGAAACCACTAATGGCACCGGCAACCGGCCCAGCCAACATGCTGGTAAGAAAGGTTCCCAAAGACCCCAGCCAAACGGGCAACTTTAACCCCTCCGCCAAGGCTTTGGCAACATAGTTAATCCCCACGGCAGCGGGAATCAAAGTCATGGTGGCAGCACTTAACTTAAATTTCCACATACTGGTACGATGAATCGGTTCTGTTTTCATAATCTTCTCCTTTTGTTTTTAAAGAGCCGTGTCTGGATAGACTTTCGGACGCAACGCTCTATTATATATCTACTGAACTGTCTATACACAAG
>NZ_AJRE01000452.1:0-6160 GCF_000296955.1 Streptococcus sp. GMD4S | reverse complement strand
ATTACTTTTTAAATAAAAGCCACTTGCAATAGCTGGTCCAAGTGCACCAACTATATGTAATATTCTTCCTATAAATGTCTCTAATCCCCAAATATAAGATTGTGTAAATATGGCAAGAAGCCCCCAAGATATATAAGTAATTCCAAATGTAAAACAAAGATAATTTTTTAAATTCTTTTTGTCAATTTCTGTCATTTTATCGCCCTTATCTTGATTATTTTATGAATAATATTTTTACTGCTTCTTAGTTGCTCTCGATTTATAACTAACTATATTTTATCACAAAAATGCAAAAAAAGCCTTACAATCAAGGCTTTTCATTATTGATTCATTCCAAGAATTCTAGACTTTTACAAGCAAACTTACACACTCCACGTAGCACGAGTGAACACTAAGTATTCCATGTAGTCTTGTCTGTATATGGAAACATATCTATAAACCTTTTAACGATATCATAAAGTTATCGTTAAAAGGTATTACTTCGGCAAACTGGGATTTATATCATTTATGTTTTCTCATAATCCATATAAAAACCAAAAGTGCAAAAATGGTATAAGCGATAATTGCAAAAATAGATGCTTCTAATCCAAAATCGCCACCTGTAATCCATCTATTTCCTGAAGACAATACGAAATTATAGATAGAATCACCCTCACTTTTTGTTCCGAAATGAATAATATTGCCAACAAAAACCATATTTCAGATACCATGGACAATTGCACTATTCCAAATAATATTGCTCTCAATTGCAATTAGGGAGAATAATATACCAACCAATGTACCAGCAATTATCAACTGAACTATACTAATTAGATCTAAATCACTGCCTACTATATGCAAAATTCCAAATACTATTGATGGTAGAAATATTGCTATCGAGCGGTTCCATCTTTCCTCAAATATGCTTAGAATTACCCCTCTAAAGACACTTTCCTAAACAATGCCCGTAGCTAGTCCGTAAAACAACAAGGAAGATGTTATGATTTCCAATTTATGTTCTCCATTTCCTGCTGTAAAAATCCCTCCCGATAGTATTAAGCAGGCTATAACAAAGCCAGTCATAGTAAATGCAAGTATGAAATATTTAAAATGCAATCTGACTGGTGTTATCCTGTAGATGGATAAACTTCCTCTTAATAGTCTTTTTGTAAGTATCTTCATCCCTAAAAGGAAAACCGATATATACATAAGTGCTGATATAATATTTGCAATCCATACAGGAATACCAATTTTTGCAATAAATGTACCTACTCCTAATGCTATCCCCTGTGATACTGCTAAGCAAGAAATCGCCAAAAAACTTCCTAATATAACTTTCCGAGTTGAATTTTTTTTATCTTCCATAAACCACCACTACAAATTCTAATCTCTCTTTACTTGAAAATAAATCCCATTATATAATCTCATAAACTCTTTAGCAAACTTTGTTACAAGTTCATGATTAAGTGCAGCTGCTGTGGCAGAATGTATACACCCATTTACATTTTGTAACTCAAGCATACTACAATTTTTGGCTGGATGACTTCTCATAAATCATTAACAAGAAGAATCCTAAAATCAAAATCATATGCTTCAATTCCTAGATTTCTTTGATTTTAAGTTTTTTCTAACCTTTCACTTTTGTACTTTTGACATCAATACCACGCACTTAACATGTAATAGTTAGGCTATTTCCAAACATATCCACAACTATTATATTACTTGATGTTTAAGGCTTTTGTAACTATTTTGTCTTATCATCCTTTCTTTTTTAATTAGGCTATTATGATGTTATATCAGCTAAATATTAAAATTTAATAATAGGTCATAATTTCTTGTATTAAATCTTTTTCATTACGATTATCATGTACATAATCCATATACTGAGGTCTTCCTGTTTTTAAATATAATAGCCATCCCTGCAATGATGAAATATAATCATCTTCTAATGTAGATAAGCTTGAATATTTACCTACATACATATTACCTGAACACCATAATTCATGTCTCACTGGATATAAATAAGAACCTTCATCTCTTTCTATTACTTTTGCATATCCATTTTCATCAATTACAAGCTGATTATCTAACCTATCATCTGCATATCTCATAGCCACCTCAATTTCCTGCTTAGTAAACAAATGTATGGGTTTTCCGCATCTAATTGCTCTCACCGAAAAATATGTTTCGTATTCTAGCTCTGCCAAACCATTTTGTTTAAGAATTTCGGAAACTCTTTTTTCAAGATTATATTCTAAATCAATAGTTGCTTTTCTATCATAAAGACAAAAACATTTCTCATCTGAATATGGATTCATTTTTTTAATGTGTCCATCTGTACAAATATAATAATTCATTTCTTCAAATAGTCCTAAAGAAATTTCATTTCCCGAAGGTAAAAATTCAAAGACAAATTTTATAGTCGCGGAATTCGTCAATGGACAAATTTGGAGCATATCGCAAAAGTCCCAATTCATAAAATTTTGTTTTATATAATCTTTGCTTTTTTTACGCTCTGAATATTTTTTCTTTCTATTAGATACATCGTATTCCTTAAACAAATCTTTTTTAAACGGATTTTTATTAAATTCTCCCAAATTTAATATTCTATCTTCTATTTCTTCATCCGGTAAACCCTTAAACTCATCATTACTCTTTATATACTGATATAATTTTGAATAAAGATTTAACAGCCATTCGATATAATTTCTAAATTCACTAGCACTGCAATCACCATGTCTTCCATCATATGTTCCATTTATTCCATTGTACGGTCCATTTTTTAATACAATTAAGAATTTTCCCCTAATATAACGGTATACTGTTTGAAATCCTTTGGGCAAAGGAATTGCTGTTTCATAATCATAAACACCGTATTGTGCATACTGAGCCGAAACATAATGGGCAGGATAATCCTCAACTAAATGTTCATTATCACAATCGTCTTCTGCGCTAAGAATAGGAGATAATTTGTCAAATTCCAACAGAAAATAATTCCACCTGTAATTTTCATTGAACCCTTCAAAATATAATATTTTTGGTCTTACTATATAACAAAAACCTGATGTATCATACAATTTTATACAGTTCTCTTCATCTGCTATTTCTGCAAAAGAAAAGTCCAATCCACCTTTATCATGAAAAAGCATATGATTATATGCAGGTGTTTTACCAATAATATTTAGAATCTCCACAATTTTATTAATATTCCTCCATGATGATGATTCTGGAGGATTGAGTCCAAATAACTGTTTATTTAGGAAATTCCAGTCACTGGCTTGAGATTTATCTATGTCAGAATATACACCAATCCAATTAATTAATCTTTCCTTAAATTCCTCAATTGTTGGACGAACATCTGGATTATTATCAGTAGAATCTTTGAGAAGTTCATCTATTTCTACAAGATGGGTGTTTTTATATTGCTCCAAATAGCGTAAACTATGGCTAGGATCTAAATAATTATATACCCCATCAAATCCTTTTTCATTATTAGTTAAAAACATCCACATTGTTTTTGCTAACGAAAAAGCATCTGCTTTTTTACTATCTGCTTTTTTAGGATTTCGCTTCATTTCTGGTGCAATAGTAAAAATTGCTCCAAGCCCTTTATCAGATTTAGTAAAGTCATCTGTATTATTTGGAAAATCAACTAATCCAAAATCACCAAATGCAAATCTGTTATTGTAATAATAAATATTAGAAGGCTTTATATCACGATGACAAATATCTTTTTCATGTAGCTTTTCTAAAGTTTCACTTAAAGAAATTATTCCCTTAACAATTTCTTCAATATCTAATTTATTTTCAAGTATATAATCTACTGCAGATATTGCAATAGGCATTGTATACCAATATTCTTCAACAGAAAATCTATAGATAGGAATAATTCCCTCTATTATTTGATAATTATCTTTTATGGTGTTTATTTCATTAACAAAACGACTGTGTTTCTCTTTTCCCCCAACAACTAAAACTTTTAAAGCATATTCTTCATTATCTTCTTTACATTTTACACGATAGACTTTTGCATTTCCGCCTTCTCCTAATTCATCAATGATTTCATAATAATTATTCCAGCTTTTTTGTTTTGCCATATACAAACTCTCCTTAACCGTACCAAATAATCTATATATTACTTCTCTTTAGAACTATACTTTTCGTTTTTCCTCTTACTACCATTTTCCTCTTTCACAATACTACTCCTCCGACCTTTCTCAATCTGCACTGCCTCAAAAGTTTCCTTTGAAATTATCGCAGGGTTGTTTTCTGATGCCATATACTGAACATCGCTTTTTCCTGATTTAAAAAGTTTAACATCACCAGTATACTTCTCATTACTCAGCATAACATCAATCGTTCTCTTACACCATTTCTCTTTTCCGGTTGGAGAGAGAATCTTTCTTTTTTCGAGTTCCCTGATAATGCCTAAAATACTTTGACCGCTGAGATATAAATCAAATATCAGCCTAACATTTTTAGCCTGTTCTTCATCAATAACCAGCTTTCCATCAGCATCATGTTTGTAACCATAACACTTTCTATCATAGAGTTTCGAAGTCCCCTGTGCTGCACGCTGCTTAATTCCCCATTTTATATTTTCACTTCTTGACTCGTTTTCACCTTGTGCAAGTGCTTCAACAATTGCTATCATCAAGTCACTGTCTGTATTTTCAGTATCCAATTCTTCCTGCTCAAACATTACATGAACACCAAGCGTTTTTAATTGATTAAGAGCATCTAATATTTCAACCGTATCTCTGCCGAATCTACTAATATTTTTCGTTATAACTATATCCAGCTTTCTTGAACGGCAATTGTCAAGTATCTGATTGAACTCTTTTCTGGATGAACCTGTTTTACTTGTAGCAATGTCTATATAAACGTCAGCTAAAACCCATTGCAGCATTGAGGCAATCAATCTGGTCAAATGCGATATTTGAGCAGTCAGGCTTTGAAGGTGATCCATGCTATTTGTACTTACACGACAATAAATCCCGACACGCTTTTCCCTTTTTGGCTTCGGGGGAATATAATAAACGTTTGAATTATTCGGCATGTTTTCTCACCTACCTGCACTTGTCTAATCAACATATGATTAGAATTTATCAATGGTGATTAGTCTATTTAATCATCATATCAACTCACCCTTGGAATAGTAATCTTATCAACTCAACCTACCCCATATCTATTCTGTCCACTCAACTATCCTCATGGATATGTTCCCAAGCCCTTGATTTTAGGGCGTTTGACAGGATTATTGGCATCATAAAATAGAATTCCAAATTCCACAAACACTCTGAAATCAAGAGGTTTTCACACTCTTATTTTTCAATCCTTGACATCAATACTACCGTCTCCACATGATGCGTTTGCGGAAATAAATCAACCGGCTGGACTTTCTTCAGTTCATATCCTAACTCTTGGTAGAGTTTGATATCACGCGCCATGGTTGCAACATTGCAGGAGATATAGGCAATACGGTCTGCTCCTGTTTGAGCGCTTGCTTTGATAAAGCTCTCGGTCAATCCCTTGCGTGGTGGGTCAACCAAGATAACGGTTGGTTGGATACCTTCCTTGAGCCAATTCCTCATGGCATTTTCAGCTGTGTCGCAGACATAGTGGGCATTTGTGATATTGTTTAATGCAGCATTCTTCTGGCTATTCTCAACTGCTTCTGGGATGACCTCAACTCCATAGACTTCCTTAACATGTTTCGCAACAGAGAGGCCAATCGTTCCAATCCCTGAGTAGGCGTCGATCACCACATCATCTGCTTTTAATCCTGCAAAATCAATAGCTGTTTGATAAAGTTTCTCTGCCATTTCAGTATTTACTTGATAAAAAGCTGGCCCAGCGATTTGGTAGTCATTTCCCAACATCTGGTCGATAATATAGTCTTGACCATAAAGAGTTTTCCACTCCTTGCCAAAAATCGCATTGGTATTCTGGTCGTTGATATTTTGCATGACAGACACGATCTCTGGGAACTGCTTGATAAGGTGTTCAATCAATTGCTCCACTCGGAAAACTTTCGGACGAGTTGTTACTAAAATGACCATGATTTGTCCTGAATAGTGCCCACGTCGCACTACAAGATTTCGAATCAAGCCAGACTGTTCCTTTTCGTCATAAGGTTTTAAATCAAAACGACGAAGCAAATCTCGAAGGGCTACTATGA
>NZ_AJRE01000451.1:0-6441 GCF_000296955.1 Streptococcus sp. GMD4S | reverse complement strand
CAAGCTCAAAAAGTAGCCAATTCAGTAGAAGATTTCGCAGCTACTTTGGGTGGCCTCTCAGTAGATCGTGCTAAGACTTTCTATGATGAGGGGATCAAGTCGGCTGCTGACTTTAAAAACTGGACTGAAAAAGAACTCCTTGCCTTGAAGGGAATCGGCCCAGCTACCATTAAGAAATTAAAAGAGCACGGAATCAGCTTCAAGTAATCTTTCTTGCCCCTTGCATTTCCGAGAAAAACTTGCTACAATAGAGCCATTAGAGGTGTTTTGGATCCCACATTTTACAGAAAGTGGCGGTGCTGAGAAGTCCACAAATGTGTCAAAACTGGTTGCTGATGGATGAAAAATGAAATAATATTGTCTTTTTATTTATAAAGACGAGAGTTGCGGGCCTTGCCCGAAATTGGGTGGTACCGCGGATAAACACATTCGTCCCTGTCATGGATATGGCAGGGGCGATTTTTTGTAGAAAGCGAGGTAGAAGGATGACAAGAGCAGAGTTGCCAGAACGTTTAGAAACCGAACGGCTAGTCTTACGAGTCCGTACCGTGGCTGATGTTGTGGATATCTTTGACTATGCCAGTAGGTCAGAAGTTTCCTATCCAGCAGGCTTTCCGCCCGTCAAGAGCTTGGAAGATGAGATTTATTATCTGGAGCATACCCTTCCCGAGCGCAATGAAAAGGACAATCTCCCAGCTGGTTACGGCATAGTGGTTAAAGGGACCGATACTATTATCGGCTCTGTTGATTTCCCTCGTCGTCATGAGGATGATGTCTTGGAGATTGGCTATATCTTACATCCAGACTATTGGGGTCTAGGTTATGTTCCAGAAACTGCGAGTACCTTGATTGATTTAGCTTTTAAAGAACTTGGTCTTCACAAGATTGAGCTGACTTGTTTTGGCTACAATGTCCAAAGTCAACGAGTCGCAGAGAAACTTGGCTTTACCTTAGAAGCTCGCATAAGAGACCGCAAAGATGCCCAAGGCAACCGCTGTGACAGTCTGATATATGGCTTGCTGAAGAGTGAGTGGGAGGTGAAAAATGAATAGTCAGATTATTGAGCTCGATAAAGATACTCTAAAGTATATGTTGGATGCTAGTGGAGGTTTTGACGAAAATAATGAGATTTTTAAATTTTTGCTAACAATTTTTGCTTCAAGTGTATCAGAGAATACCCAAAATGAATTGCCAAATCTATTTTCAAAATTCAAACGTCCTTCTCTTCAAACTAAGGCAAATCAAATTATTGGGCAAAATTTGGATGAACTACATTTTTTAGAGTTAGATATACCAAAAACTTTTACATTGAGCAACAGTGGCATTAAACAATTAATCAATTGTGTTAGAAAAGAAATCATGATGAAAATAAGAAACAGTCTATCGTTATATGATAGGAGTTACATGATTATTCAGATGAGTTTGTTAGCAAGCGTGTTAAGTAAAATTACAATGTATTTAAATACAGATTTTATCCAAGAAGAACGTGATTGCATTGATTTTCTTATTAAGCAGTTTAATAGAATAAACACATACACTTTTTTTGATCCCAGAGTGTTTTTAGGAGAATTAAAAACATGTTTAGAGTTGATTGTTAATGAACTTTTAACAATGGAATTATTGGAAGATAGTCAATTTCAGAAAATTCCGTCTATAAATTTTCAAGCTATGTTTGATTTGTTCGGATTATCTTTTTCAATAATTCAGTTAGATAGTTATATCGATGTTTTACCTTTTCTAAAAGAACAAGAAAGAGATGAAATTCAATTCACCAGAGGAGAAGGAATTGTATTTCCAAGCCGAATATTTGAACAATTTTCTAAATATATTAGCGAAACGAGAGATGAGATAGTTATAATTGGAGATAAAAAAATTGATATTATTATGAGATACCTTGAAAAAGTTAAAAAGGTGTCGCCTTCAATTTTAGAAAAATATTTGAGTGTAACGGATGATGAAAGAGCTTTTAAGCTGGGTAATAACTATGTTAGTGTTGCTGAAAGAGACTTACTTGTTAATGATTTAGCTTTAAATCAGAGAATATCTGTAGATACTGCTAAATTGATTATTGAAAATTTAACTCTCAATAATCAAGAGTTTTATAGAAATAAAATTGAAAGTTTAGTAGGTGAACCAAATAAAAGAATGTTTCGTTCCCCTTTAATAAACTTTTCGAATTTCGATGTAGTTCCAGTCTTTTCATTTTTGGAATCTGCTAAATATTTTCCATACAGAATATTACGAACAGATATTTTATATAAAAAAAATGGACAAGAATGGACACGATTAATTAAAGAAAATTTTGACGAGCGTTTATTGCCCAAACTCAAAGATATAGCTTTAAAAATTGATGTTAATGCTAGGACTAATTATTATTTAAATCAATCAAAACATAAAGAAATAAAAAATTTAATAAAATCAAAGAAATTAATGGGAGAAATTGACTTATTCTTTGTATATAATTCTACTTTATATATTTACGATTTAAAAAATTATGGTTTAGCAAGAAATATGAGGCAATGTAAAAGCATTATTAATACTTCAATCTATAAAGAGTTTTCAAAACTACGAAAATTGAAGACCGAGATTGAGGCACATAAGGAACTATTCGAGGCAGAGTTTGGTAGGTTCATTCATATAGAAATTGGAATAGTTACTGTCAATACGACGCCCTATAAATATTTTAAGAATGGTAGAGTTATATCTATGCCAGAACTGCAAATAAATCATAAACTATTGATTTAAATATATTAAGGAGCAAACACATGTCTAAAGAACTTTCACCTAAATACAATCCAGCCGAGGTTGAGGCTGGTCGTTACCAAAAATGGCTTGATGAAGATGTTTTCAAGCCTTCAGGCGATAAAAAGGCTAAGCCATACTCTATCGTGATTCCACCACCAAACGTAACTGGGAAACTTCACCTTGGTCACGCTTGGGATACAACTTTGCAAGATATCATTATCCGTCAAAAACGTATGCAAGGTTTCGACACGCTTTGGCTTCCAGGGATGGACCACGCGGGGATTGCGACTCAGGCTAAGGTTGAGGAGCGCTTGCGTGGCGAGGGCATCAGCCGTTACGACCTTGGTCGTGAAAAATTCCTTGATAAAGTCTGGGAATGGAAAGACGAGTATGCGACGACTATCAAGGAACAATGGGGCAAGATGGGGCTTTCTGTAGACTACTCTCGCGAGCGTTTCACCCTTGACGAAGGTTTGTCAAAAGCTGTTCGCAAGGTCTTTGTGGAGCTTTACAAGAAAGGATGGATTTACCGTGGTGAATTTATCATCAACTGGGACCCAGCAGCTCGTACAGCCCTTTCGGATATCGAGGTGATTCACAAGGATGTGGAAGGTGCCTTCTACCACATGAACTACATGCTAGAAGACGGTTCACGTGCCCTTGAAGTTGCGACAACTCGTCCTGAGACCATGTTTGGGGACGTTGCGGTTGCAGTCAATCCAGAAGACCCACGCTACAAGGACTTGATTGGTAAAAACGTCATCCTTCCAAT
Organism: Streptococcus sp. GMD4S; assembly: GCF_000296955.1. NCBI lineage: Bacteria > Bacillati > Bacillota > Bacilli > Lactobacillales > Streptococcaceae > Streptococcus > Streptococcus sp. GMD4S. The sequence goes on along the minus strand of NZ_AJRE01000451.1, from coordinate 2,924 downwards.
CGCTAATAAATTGATTCCAATCGTTGGAGATGAGCACGCTGATCCAGAGTTTGGTACTGGTGTCGTGAAAATCACACCTGCCCATGATCCAAACGACTTCTTGGTTGGTCAACGACACAACTTGCCACAAGTCAACGTCATGAACGACGATGGAACCATGAATGACTTGGCCTTCGAATTTGCAGGTATGGATCGTTTTGAAGCTCGTAAGGCAGTCGTTGCTAAGTTGGAAGAAATTGGTGCCCTCGTCAAAATCGAAAAACGTGTCCACAGTGTTGGTCACTCAGAGCGTACAGGTGTTGTGGTTGAGCCACGCTTGTCTACGCAATGGTTCGTCAAGATGGATCAATTGGCGAAAAATGCCATTGCCAACCAAGACACAGACGACAAGGTAGAATTCTACCCACCTCGTTTCAACGATACCTTCCTCCAATGGATGGAAAATGTCCATGACTGGGTAATCTCACGTCAGCTCTGGTGGGGTCACCAAATCCCTGCTTGGTACAATGCTGAGGGTGAAATGTATGTTGGGGAAGAAGCTCCAGAAGGCGACGGATGGACTCAGGATGAAGACGTCTTGGATACGTGGTTTAGTTCTGCCCTTTGGCCATTCTCAACCATGGGCTGGCCTGATGTCGACTCTGAAGACTTCAAACGTTACTTCCCAACTTCAACCTTGGTTACAGGTTACGACATCATCTTCTTCTGGGTATCTCGTATGATCTTCCAATCCTTGGAATTCACTGGCCGTCAGCCATTCCAAAACGTCCTTATCCACGGTCTTATCCGTGACGAGCAAGGACGTAAGATGTCTAAATCTCTTGGTAACGGGATTGACCCAATGGATGTTATCGAGAAATACGGTGCCGATGCCCTTCGTTGGTTCCTTTCAAACGGTTCTGCACCAGGGCAAGACGTGCGCTTCTCTTACGAGAAAATGGATGCTTCATGGAACTTCATTAACAAAATTTGGAACATCTCTCGCTACATCCTCATGAACAATGAAGGCTTGACTCTTGACCAAGCAACTGCCAATGTCGAAAAAGTTGTTAACAAGGAAGCTGGAAATGTCACTGACCGCTGGATTCTGCACAACCTCAATGAAACCATCGGCAAAGTCACTGAAAACTTTGATAAGTTTGAGTTTGGTGTTGCTGGACACATCCTCTACAACTTTATCTGGGATGAGTTTGCGGACTGGTATGTTGAGTTGACCAAGGAAGTCCTTTATAGCGATAACGAAGATGAAAAAGTCATCACACGTTCTGTTCTCCTTTACACATTGGACAAGATCCTTCGTCTCCTTCACCCAATCATGCCATTCGTGACAGAGGAAATCTTTGGACAAATCTCAGAAGGCTCTATCGTTACAGCGGAATACCCAACTGTCAATCCAGCCTTTGAAGACCTTGCGGCTCACACAGGTGTGGAAAGTCTTAAAGACTTGATCCGTGCTGTTCGTAATGCGCGTGCAGAAGTAAACGTCGCTCCAAGCAAGCCAATCACCATTCTTGTTAAGACAAGCGATAGCGACTTGGAAGCTTTCTTTAACAGCAATGTCAACTACATCAAACGCTTCACAAATCCAGAGCGCTTGGAAATCGCATCAACCATCCCTGCACCTGAACTCGCTATGTCAAGCGTCATCACAGGAGCAGAAATCTACTTGCCACTGGCAGACCTCCTCAATGTCGAAGAAGAACTGGCTCGTCTCGACAAGGAACTGGCTAAATGGCAAAAAGAACTGGATATGGTCGGTAAGAAACTCTCTAACGAACGCTTCGTAGCCAATGCTAAACCAGAAGTCGTTCAAAAAGAACGCGACAAACAAGCTGACTATCAAGCCAAATACGATGCGACCGTAGCACGTATTGATGAGATGAAGAAGTTGGTGAAATAAACATAGAAACACGGTGGTAAGCCGTGTTTTTTTGGTATAATGAAAATATTAAAACAATAGAAAAGAGAAGGTCTATGCCAGAAGGCGTCACTTTATTTCAAGATACCTTGATCAAATCTTTAAAGTTTGGATTTATTGATAATATTAAATTTCAAGAAGGGGGATACTCTCCTCAAATTTTAATTAATGACCCAGAGTCCAAGCGATATGTATTGAAGGATATTCAAGAAGAATTATCAAAATGCCAAGCCTTTTATATTTCGGTAGCATTTATTACCCAATCAGGAATTGCTCTGATAAAATCCCAATTATCAGATTTAATGGATAAAGGAATAAAAGGTAAAATTCTTATATCTCCTTATCTTGATTTTAATGATCCGGTTGCCATGCAAGAATTACTCAAGTTGAAAAATGTTGAAGTTCGACTTACTCCAGAGAGTCTGCAGATGCACGCTAAGTTTTATCTTTTTGAACATCAGGGGAAACAGGTTCTTATTTCTGGAAGTTCAAATTTAACTCATAATGCATTGAAAATCAATTACGAGTGGAATATTAAGTTGACATCAACTTACAATGGAGAGTTAATTCAAGCTACTAAAAAAGAGTTTGAAAAAATTTGGGAAAAGTCGGATGTTTTAACTACAGAAAAGATTGATTCTTACGCTAGAAAGCGTCAGAAAACAATTCGAGTGGACCAGATTCGAGAAGAGGAAATAGCAGAATATCAGGTTACAAGTATTGAACCTAATAAGATGCAAAATGAAGCACTGAAAGGTCTGCAGGCTATTCGCGATTCAGGGAAAAAGAAAGCTTTAGTTATCAGTGCTACAGGGACAGGAAAAACATATTTATCAGCTTTTGATGTTCAACAATTTGAGCCGAAAAGAATGCTCTTTATCGTTCATAGGGAGCAAATTCTTCAAAAGTCTTTAAAGGATTTTCAAAAGGTTTTACAGTTCCCGGAATCAGAAGGTTTGATTTATCATTCTGGTGCTGATTTGACAAATAAGAAATACATTTTTGC
>NZ_AJRE01000450.1:0-6737 GCF_000296955.1 Streptococcus sp. GMD4S | reverse complement strand
AAAATGAACTAGCTGCCAATGTTGAAACCAAACCGGAACTCATCACAAGAGCAGAAAAGATTCCATTTGAAGTTATCAAGAAGGAAAAGCCGAACCTCCCAGCCGGTCAGGAAAAGATCATCACACCAGGTGTAGAGGGCGAACGTACTCATTACATCTCTGTCCTTACTGAAAATGGAAAACAAACAGAAACGGTTCTAGATAGCCAAGTGACCAAAGAACCTGTGACCCAAGTGGTTGAAATCGGCGCCCCTATTACTCACAAAGGAGATGAAAGTGGCCTTGCTCCAGCTGCCGAAGCGAAACCAAGGCTGGATATCCAAGAGGAAGATATTCCGTTCACTACTGTGACACGTGAAAATCCACAATTGCCACTCGGACAAACGCAAGTCATCGTTACTGGTGTAAATGGTCGCCGTACGATTTTCTACTCTGTCAGCACTACTGCTGACGGCAAGGAAGAAAGAACACTTGTCAATAGTGCGGTATCGCAGGAAGCGGTCGCTCAAGTTGTTGAAGTCGGCACTGCCGTTGAGAAAGCTGAGCAAACTGCACCAACTACTGCCAAAGCAGATGAAAAACAACTCCCTGCAACAGGAAGTCAAGATTCTGCAGGCTTGGTCGCAGCAGGCCTCATGGCGACTCTAGCAGCCTACGGACTGACTAAGAGAAAAGAAGACTAAGATTCTTCTAGGAGAATACGAAAAAGCGAGATTGAATCTCGCTTTTTATTGTTAGGATTAATCACCAAGTCCTATACGTTCAAAGATATCATCCACTCGTTTAGTGTAGTATGCAGGATTGAAGATTTCGTCGATCTCCTCTTGAGTGAGGCGTGATGTCACTTCTGGATCTGCTTCGAGAAGCGGTTTGAAGTCTACTTGGTTGTCCCAAGAGTGGGCTGTTTTTGGTTGCACCAAGTCATAGGCTTGCTCACGGGTCATACCTTTTTCAATCAAGGTCAACATCGCCCGCTGGCTAAAGATAAGACCAAAAGTTGAGTTCATGTTGCGGATCATGTTTTCAGGGAAAACCGTCAAGTTCTTGACGATATTTCCAAAACGGTTGAGCATGTAGTCAATCAAGATGGTTGTATCTGGTGCGATGATTCGCTCAGCTGATGAGTGAGAGATATCACGTTCGTGCCAAAGGGCTACGTTTTCATAAGCTGTGACCATGTGACCACGGATCACACGCGCCAGACCTGTCATGTTCTCAGAACCGATAGGGTTGCGTTTGTGAGGCATTGCTGAAGACCCTTTTTGACCTTTAGCAAAGAACTCTTCCACTTCGCGTTGTTCAGACTTTTGCAAACCACGGATCTCTGTTGCCATACGTTCGATTGAAGTCGCGATGCTAGCAAGAACTGCAAAGTACTCAGCGTGAAGGTCACGAGGAAGGACTTGTGTAGAGATTTCTTGAGCACGGATACCCAACTTGTCGCAGACGTATTGCTCCACAAATGGTGGGATGTTGGCAAAGTTACCAACCGCACCAGAAATCTTACCAGCTTCCACGCCAGCAGCCGCATGTTCGAAACGCTCAATGTTACGTTTCATTTCGCTGTACCAAGTTGCCAATTTAAGACCAAAAGTTGTAGGCTCAGCGTGCACACCGTGGGTACGTCCCATCATGATAGTAAACTTGTGTCCTTTCGCTTTATCAGCGATGATGTTGAGGAAGTTTTCAAGATCCTTACGGATGATGTCGTTGGCTTGCTTGTAAAGGTAACCGTAGGCCGTATCCACCACGTCGGTAGAAGTCAACCCATAGTGCACCCACTTGCGCTCTTCACCAAGAGTCTCAGAAACCGCACGAGTGAAAGCCACCACATCGTGGCGAGTCTCCTGCTCAATCTCCAAAATACGGTCGATGTCAAAGTCCGCCTTCTCGCGAATCAAAGCCACATCTTCCTTAGGGATTTCCCCCAACTCAGCCCATGCCTCATCAGCCAAGATTTCCACCTCAAGCCAAGCACGGTATTTATTTTCTTCACTCCAAATGTTCGCCATCTCAGGGCGAGAATAACGTTCGATCATGATTAATTTTCCTTTCTTCTTAAGTTTCACCTTTTTAATAACGAGCCATCTAAACTTTATTCCTCTTACTATCCCAAGAATCATAATCTAATTCAGAAATCTCATTATATCTAATATTAGGAATAAACACATTCAGAGATACTCTATTCTTATTGAGTTCTGTTATGTCATCGCTAGGAATAGCCTGAATATGGATTCCTCTTGGAACTTCTTCAGATTTATGATATATTAAATCAACCTGATAATATACCTGAAGGTCTTTGTTACCATTTTTATTTAGCTTATTCCATATACGTCTTTCATACGTTAATTGAGAATTACCCCTCTCAGAATTTAATTTAAAGGACTCAAAATCTCTCCCACCTCCATTAGACCAACTTGTCTGAGGAAAAATATTTTCATCATTATTTTTTCTTGAATTAAAATCCTTCATTCTTCCGACTAACATATGTCCCAGTATATGGCCTGTATGAAACACTGACCCAGAGAATTGTGACTTTCCTTTTGAGGTCCCCCCATTAGGTGGAATAATAGTTTCTCTAGATAACAAGGCAATCCCTCTTTTTGCTCTATCTCTTTCATCTTTAACATTTTTAGCAAATTCATGAATGTCTTGTTCAGTTTTAAAAAAATCTTTATTAAAATTAACAAAATCCTCTAAAACGAAACTTCCATATCCATTATAGCAATCAGCTAATTCATCTACACTGCTATATCCTAGCTGATTTGCTATATCATTAGTGATATAATGAAGCGCTTCACTTTTGTTTGGGTATTTTATAGTCTTAATCATAAATATATAAAACCTCTTCATAGTATTCACTTATATTTCTATGATGTGCCTTGAAACACCCAATTGTTCTCGAGTTATCTCTGCAACAATCATATTTATAAACTGAAATGGAGTTAATTTAATAAATTCCGAAAGAATCCAACTATGTTCTTTCATTAAATACGCATTTAAAACATCTGGTTCATATCTTGACAACTCACTCAGACGATGCATACACATATACATTATTACTATTGGAGGAATATCTAAACTTTTAGGATTATTAAAGTCTTTAAAATACCATCTAGAATTAATACCCGAAGAAATTTCTTGGAATGATTTTCTTACCATCTTATGAAAATTTAATAAATTTTGATTAGAAGACACATTTCTAATATTTTGGAGTTGTACCGGGCACTGTCTCCATGAAAGTTTAGTACCATCAAAGTCTTTATAGACTCTCACTCTTCTTAAATTATTTCCTTTAACATTATTATGTTTCGTATATTTTTCATCAATTTTTGCATTTATAGTCACTCTTTTATCAGGCTTTCTAACAAAATAAACATCGTCTAAAGGAATAAACATCTCTTTATTTTGACTGATTCCCTGCGAAATAACATACGTCCTATGAATATATACTAAATTAGCTAACAACTCATCTAAAGAGTGTTTTGAGCCAATTATTCCCATATTTCCATCAAAAAAATGAAGTAGTCCTGGACAAACCCCTCTAGCTTTAATTACGACCTCTTGCTCATCTAACCTTGGCTTGTTTTTGTTTGTATTTTTATTTTTACCTGATACACCATGATAAGGCGTATAGTATGAATTATTGATGCCCCAAAATTCTAAAAGCGCTTTAGTTGCATTTAAAAAACAATAATAAAGAGGAAGCGGAGCAGAAGTTAACGATAAATTTTTACTAGACTTATAAAATTCTTCTGCCTGATTCCAATAAAACAGAGCTTTCTCTGCGTTACTTTTTTTCCCTCTTTTTATATTTCTTAGAAAAAATCTCACATACTCCCACCTATCAGATACGATAACTGTTCTACCTGTTAAACTAGGCTTATTTATAGCTGTTTTAAGAGTTAATGGTTTATTATTATACTTTATTACTTCCATAATAGATCATAAATCCTTATTCAAAATTAATCACATTATATTTTTCTTACTCATTTCATATTCACCGAATTCATTCACACTATCCGGCACATCACTAAACAAAGTCACATGTCCCATCTTGCGGTTGTGCTTCGCTTCTATTTTACCATACATGTGGAGGTGGGCGCTTGGATTTTCTGTGACATATTTTTCAGCGGCCTCGACATGCTGGCCGAGTACGTTGAGCATGACGGCAGGTGCATGCAGTTTGATGGCTGGAAGCGGTGCTCCGAGAACACCTAAGATATGGGTATCAAACTGGGAGAAATCACAGGCTTCGATCGAATAGTGTCCTGAGTTGTGGGGGCGTGGGGCAATCTCATTAACGATAATATCATCAGCTGTCGCAAACATTTCCACACAAAGAGTCCCAGACAAGTTCAGTTGTTCTGCGATTCGCACAGCCATAGCTTTGGCTTTTTCAGCTAGACTTTCTGAAATGCGGGCTGGCACGATGGTCTTAGACAGGATATTGTTGCGGTGGATATTTTCCTGAATAGGGAAGACTGTCACGTCCTTGCCATTTCCTGACACGATGACAGAAATTTCAAGGTCGAAGTTGACAAATTCTTCCAAAACACAGTCTGCTGAGTCAGCTAGCGCATAGGCTTCTGCCAAATCTGTTTCTGAACGAATAACCTTTTGACCATGGCCATCGTAGCCACCGGTCGCCGTCTTGAGGACATAGTTTTTCGACAGGTCAATATCTGCCAAGTCTTGGCTAGAAGTCACGACCTTGTAGGGTGCCACGGTGACTTGTGCCTTGTTTGAGAGAAAGTCCTTTTCAAAAATACGATTTTGAGAAACACGGAGCAAGTCAGTTCCTTGAGGGAGTTGTCCCTCCTTGATGACAGCATCCAAACCGTCGGCATCGACATTTTCAAATTCATAAGTGAGAACATCACAGCGGTCCGCCAACTGACGCAGGGCGTCCACATCATTATAAGAAGCCACGATGATCTCCGCCACACGAGAGGCGGGACCATCAGCCGCAGGATCCAGTGCGATAACCTTGTGCCCCATGTAGATAGCAGAAATGGCCATCATCTGCCCCAGCTGACCGCCACCGATAATTCCGATTGTTTTAGATGAGCTCATTTGTTGACTCCTCTGCTATTTTTCCTTGCTCTTCTGCGAAATCTGCCAAAGCTGTCGCGATAGCCTGATCCTCTACTGAAAGAAGACGAAGGGCAAAGAGGGCCGCGTTTGTCGCCCCTGCTTCACCGATAGCCATAGTTGCGACTGGTACGCCACCCGGCATCTGAACGATAGAGTAGAGCGAGTCCACGCCACTAAGAGCACGTGATTTGACTGGTACACCAATGACAGGAAGGGTTGTTTTGGCAGCTACCATACCTGGCAAATGGGCTGCGCCACCCGCACCAGCGATGATGACCTTGATGCCACGGCTACGTGCTTCTTCCGCATGTTTGAACATGAGGTCTGGTGTACGGTGTGCGGAAACAACTTTCTTTTCGTAGGCTACACCGAAGCGGTCAAGGACTTCTGCTGTTTTTTGCATGGTTGCCCAGTCGGATTTTGAGCCCATGATGATGGAAATAATTGGTTTCATTTCTTCTCCTCTTTTAATAATCGTCTAATGTAGTGCGGACGTAAGCGACCGCCTAGGGCGTTCCATTACTAAAACTGGAGCCTAAGTCTCCAGTTTTCCGCTCCTAGTAGCTATGCTACTAGGAGTTCCACTACTGCGACGATTATCCTATATTAGCTCGCTAACGCTCGCAAACCATACGACCATTAACGTATTTTGTAAATTTTTATTTTTCTTTTTGATAATGGTCTTAGGTGGTGGGGGCGGAAGCAAACCTTCGGTTTCATTCCTAAACTTTGAGCCTAAGGTCTCAAAGTTTCCCCCGACCAGAACAAGTTCTGTTCTGGTCTTTTCACCACGGCGATCATTATCGTATTTGGCGACTTCGTCGCGTTATTCTTATATCTTTACTTAATGGCCTTGCTTCCGATATCTGTTCGGTAAAAGAGGCCTTCTGTTTTTTGTTGGGCGAGTTCTTGGTAGATGGTTTCTTGAGCTTCTTTGACAGTGTTGGCTGTGGTGACGAGCATATAGACTCGTCCGCCGTTTGATAGCAGTGCTCTGCTATTTTCCGAAAACTTAGCTCCGGCATAGTAGGTGATGATGTCACCTTCTGTCTTGGCTGGCAACTCAATACCTTTTTCATAGTCTAGCGGGTACCCATTGGATGCGACAACTACGCCAAGTGTCACACCCTTGTCCGTCCAAGTGATTTCTGGTTCTTTCCCATCCAAAATATCAGTGATATTTTGCGCAAAGTCAGATGTCAAACGAGGCAAGATGATTTGTGTTTCAGGATCTCCAAAGCGTGAATTGAACTCGATGACTTTCGGTCCATCAACTGTCAAGATAAGACCCGCGTAAAGGACACCAAGGTAGGGACGTCCTTCTTTGATCATGCCTTCAAGAACTGGCTTGACAATGGTCTCAACCGCTGTGTCAACCACGCTCTGTGGCAAGTGAGGAACTGGCGCATAGGCACCCATCCCGCCAGTGTTAGGGCCCTTGTCGCCATCGTAAGCACGTTTGTGGTCCTGAGCCGTTGGCATGATGTAGAACTTGTCCCCATTGACAAAGGCAAAAAGTGAAAATTCCTCTCCTGCAAGAAACTCCTCGATAACCACACGCGCACCTGAGTCACCAAATTTATTGTCCAAAAGCATCTCGTGAGCGGCTTCGACCGCTTGCTCAACTGTTTCAGCAACGA
>NZ_AJRE01000449.1:0-7942 GCF_000296955.1 Streptococcus sp. GMD4S | reverse complement strand
TTGACTGAGAAACATCTTAGGTAAAAAATGTTACTGTAATCCCTTGATGCTGCTTGGTTTACAACGAAATAGGAATGAGGTGGTTAATGGTTTTTTAGGTCGAGAAACATAGTGGTTCAAAAGAAGAACCGAAAACCCACGTCCCTGTAAGTGTAGAGTCGAATTTAAAACAACGTGACTTTATAGGGGTATTACCTCTACTTTCACTATGTTTTAGAATATGACTAAAATTTGAACTATAAATTGAACGTGCTGTAGCTGCTAAAAATGAGTTGATTTTTGAGAAGAAACCGTTTTCGGCTATCATAGTCCGTTTTGGGCTATGATAGCTTTGAATGTGAAATGAGGCGTGATAAAATATATATAAGAAACAAACAAGGAGCGTATAATCAATGCCAAAATTAAAAAAAGATCAAAAAGAGTATATAGCAGTTATACATCATAATAGCGATTTGCCAGACCATTTTGATCTAGGACCGCTATCTAAGCATGAAGTAGAGATTGTTTTTGGAATATTAGAGATAATACATGATAGATACTCACAAGAGAGCATAACTATCTCATATTCAGATATTGCAGCTATATCAGAATATGCAACTGAACTTTACGAGAATAATACTAATAATCAGTTTGAACATTTTATAGATAGTATTAAATTCAGAATGGTCTCATATAAACAGTTCATAGGACCTGAAGGTCGAAAACATATGGCCTTTAATGATTATATTATTTTTTTGCAGATTGACAAAAATCATAGTAGTCAAGAATTAACACTTTATGTATCAGAATCAGTCTATCAAGATGAAATAAAGGACAAAAATGGGAATCTTATCCAAGAGCAAAGAAGAATTGCTGATTTATTTCGTAAAGAAGATTGGTCTGAAATACAAGTATATGAAAAAGTGAAAGAAGGATACTTGATAAAAATAGAGAAGAGAAAATGATTTATGAACGCTAAAAGAAAACAAAGAAAAAGCAAAGAAAAAATAGAGCAGATCCCAAAAGATGTAGTGGCTTATTACTTGCCAAGTCCAAATGGTGCAAAGAAGATATATTTTACAAGAGACACAATCTTACTCATGTATCATTTAATTCGCTTAAGGTATTTTTCAAGAGAAATGATACTGGATCAGTATTATATCCTTACGGGTAAAGAATTAAACAACAGAACACTGTATTCCTTCATAGGAAATAGCAGAATGCCCCTCAGTCACTTTGAAGACAATTATAGAATAGGTAAGACTAAGTTTCTATATGTTCCTAAGTATTTTGCTGACTGGTTGTTAGATATCATTCATGAAATACCAGGTCTTACTGAGCTGACAAAGGTAACAGAGTTTAAAGGTTCGCATTATAGCCTTAAGACAAACAAAATGATTGGTGGTAAAGATGGTATCAGAAAAATACATCTACATGATTATCATACAAGAAGATTAGCTCTGAAAATCGGTAGACGAATAGTTGAACAGTGCACAGATTTATCACCCAGAGAATTGAACATCACTTACTTTTTTCCGTTTAACCGAAAACTTATTTCACTTGTCCCAGATGCAGTGATCTTTGTTCGAGGCCAGAGGTATTTAATTGAGTATGACAGGAATACAGAGCCTCACTTCAAGCTGCTTGGGAAGATAATGGGATACTTTCAAATGAAATATTATCGAGGAGATACAATTTTCTTTGTCTTTGATAATATTTCAGAGCCAAAAGATAATCGTCTGCATGTACGCATTGTGAATTTTATTGACAATTTATATACCGTACCTTTTGGAGACAGTGGCTTTTCTTACTACGAGAAAACACAAGAGAATACCGTAACCTTGTTTGCATTACCAGAGGTCAATGCACTGTCTCAAATCACAGAGGCCATCATGCACGATATAGTGATTGATGAACGTCAAGAAAACGAAAGATTATTAGAGAAGTGTATGACAGAACGTATCATGCCTTACGATATAGTATCGGCTGAATTAGTGGAAGAACCTGATAGTCCATTCTCTTTAATCTTGACCTACATAGATGATTATTTTGACAAAGAAAAAATGCCCCTTGTAAAATTAAACTATGGTGACGTTAGCAACCCTGATTATTTTGAAAAACTCTACGAGAGATACAAAGATGATTATGCTATGGTTGGGTTAGTATTCTCTTCAGAGATTACAAAACAATACTACAATATGCCTCACAATTATTTTCTCATGAGCCTTTATATCCGATAATAAAAGTAAAAAAAGAGAGTACTTAGTTAAGTCTCTCTTTTTTATTTATTGAAAAATTGAATTAAAAATAACAAAAGGGGATAGAGAGTCTTGTAATATATGAGAAAAAGGTGCGCAAAATTGACCCCATATTACTTTTCTCTTTGGACTAGATCCAAAAAATCCTTATTTTTCTCAAGTAGAATGCACGAATGAGTCTGTTTTAAAATGGCTGCGGATAAAGATTTTTCAAAAATGCGCTCTATCCTACTTATTACTCCTGATATTTTTGGAGCAGTTAGTGGTCTTCTTTTGAAGTCGAGAAATAGAGAATCACTAGTATTAGTAGTTACCGATTTCTCTCTTTCTTTAATGTACGGTGAGATATAGTGGATAAATTCACTTAAAATAGGTTTCTTAATCCGTTCACCTTTAGGAGATGTAACTATTAGCGTCTGTTTGTGTAAGTCAATATCTCTATAAGTAGTTTGCGCTAATTGTTCAAGATCAACTCCAGTTCCAGCAAGTAAAGCGATGATTGCTAAATCCCTGTCTTTATTTTTCAGCAATTTAGATGAGCCTTCTTCTTCATCAAGGAAGAAGTCATAGGGACTCATAGGTTTCTCATTCTTATCAATTTCATCAAAAAAGTATAGCATAGATGGCAAATCATAATGAACTACTCGTACTGTGTTCCCTGCTCCTCTTTTTGATGAAAAAATAGAAAGTATGCCATACTCATTGATCCATTCGTTCATAACATTGCGGTAGAAGTATGGGGCTTTTCTATCACCTGAGAATGATACAACAGTGTAGTAGTTCCAGAATGAGTTTAAGACACTAATAAATCGTTTTTTACCGTCTGGTTTTAGCTCTAAAGAGTTGACATAATCTGCAACAACTTCTACAGGTGTTTGCTCTAAATCATCCATGGTTAATTCATTGGTAGACTTTTTAAGATGGTTACTCGCGTAGAAATCAAGGAATTTTTTCAAGCTATTTAACTTACGGTAGTTGTATAAGTCTTTTGTATTTGTAGTAAAAAAATAATCTACATATAATCGAACGGCAGGAGACCAAAATCCCTCTAATTCGTCATATTTTTTCTCTAATTTTGTCATGATTTCACCTTGCAATTTTATCTATTACTAGATTAACAGAAAATCATGGGCAAATCAAAGTATGATAGGAAAACTTCCTGTTTGAGGAAAACGAAAAAAAAATTACAATTTCAAGCGAAATATCAATAAATTCACGATGTCAAATTGACAAAAATGTGTAAATGTGATACAATATGTCAGTGTTTAATTAACGCAATTAATGTTTTAATTAACACAAATAATTTTCTGAAGAATAAATTATTACATAAAAACTCCCAAAAAAATTTTTTGGAAGTTTCGTTACTAGATTTCGATTTGTAAATTATTGGCGTAATTTACAAATATGATTCATACACTCTTTTGAGTGGATACTATTATTGACGATTACGATTGTTTAACTGCTGTCGTAATCGTTTTTTTATTGTCATTTCAACACTATCTAACATAAAACGCGAAATAAATGCAGAATTACGACTAAGTATTTTCAACAACAAATCAAATGAGTCTTCATGCTGTTTAAATAACATGAATAAGAATGCACTTGATAAAACAAAAAGAGTGAGCCGCCTCCATTTCCATTTTTGTTTTTTTGTGTATTCACACGTTAAAAATGAAGATTTGTCTTGTTTTTTCCGTTTATCATAGATGGAGTATAAACGTTCCATCAATGAGGGAACTTCAAGAATCAACGTAGTAGCTAATAGTTCACTAAAAAATACAGATGTGATAGTGATTTTTATTACTACGTTAATAATCTCGCTGAATAATTTTTTAATTTCTATATCCATAGAAACTCCTTTCTTATAAAAGAAAGAGGTTATGAATCAGCGAAATCTAGCTAGAGACATGGAGCTTCAATGAAGAAGAATATCATATCTCAATTGTATTTTAACATACCAAATCTCTATAGTCAATAACTCGAGAATACACAATATTTACTACTATTAAATAAATTGATTGTTGAGCTTAAAATTCAAGCGTTTCAGGATTTTTAAAAAATTCAAGAACTTCTCAAGATATAATTTAACCATGAAAAATTTAAAAGAAAAAAATATCCAAAAGGTAATCTGGCATATGCAACGGCAGTGTGGTCGATTAGCAGAAATATCTGATGCAGCAGCCATAAAAAATGAATTGTTCTATCTACAAGCGAGCATAGATTGTTTAAATCGTATTTTAAATGATCAAGCTCCATACCCAGGGATTGATCGCGAAGAAGTTTTTTAAAAAAATAGGCTATCTTCCAGAAGTAGAAAGCCTATTTTTTATGAGATGCTTGAGTGCTTACGCTTTCAATTTGTCAAATTTTGCTTTGACATTTGCCTTGAATTCTTCAAGTTTAGCCTTGCGTTCGGCTTTACGTTCAGCCTTCATTTGTGCACGTGCCTGGTTGTAGAGGTCTTCTTGGACTTGCAGAGCTGCTTCGATTTCGGCTACGACGGTTGCTACATCCCAACGCACGATTTGGGTGTCGTACTTGGTGAAGTAAGCATCGATGACTGCTTCGTTGTCTTCTTGCACCAAGGCAACAACGGCTGTTTCACCGTTAGTCAATTTCTGAGAAACAACGTCAATCAGGCCAGTTTCTGCCGTATCAATGGTATCACCAGCAGCCAAACCATAGAGGCTACCCATACCATAACCAAACAAGACGCCGATAGGACCACCCAAAAGCCCGATAACTGAACCGAGCAAGCCACCTTTTAGGGCTGCATCCGTCGTTGAATCTTCAAAGTCATAGCGTTCTTTTTCAACGATATGACCGTTTTCATTTTTGACCAAGGCGATTTGAGCAACCTTGGTCGTCTGAGTTTGGCGGAAAGCCTTCAAATCCGCAAAGGACTGATAAGCTTCGCTTTCAGTGCTAAAGATTGAAACTACTAGATTTTCCATAGTTAATACCTCTTTTCTAAAAATTACACATACATTATAACAAAGTTTTCTTTTTTTTGAAACTACTTTTATGCGACAATTTACATGATATGTCGCAATTTGTCAGCGTCGAAGGACTGGTGCAGGCAGCGGTATATCCTTGCCATATCTCGGGCCAGACACTCTGGCGACTCTGAGTGATTATCAAGAAAGGCGTCCAGCAACATCTTAAAGCCACCCGTGCAAAAAGTCAATAAATGGTGTCTTTCCTACAAATCCCCACCACTGATAGGGGGTACGAACATACACGAAAGTATGGCTAAACCCATGATACGTATAATGACGGTTGAACTGATTAATCCCTATATCCGTCATGTGGAACATAGCACGTAGTACCTGGTGCGGAGTAAAAGTAGTCGCTAGCGATCTTAAAGTTGTCGGTGACTAAGCATGGAAAAACAACATGAAGATTGACTACTTCGCTGTAACATCAAAGATGTCCCATCATAAAAGGTACTAGAAGAGATACTGCTTATTACTCAAGATGGGTTTGCCCTAAAGTCTCTTAAACAATAAGGTGAATTTTGAGATGAACTTTTCAAAAAAACAACTTTCCGAAAAATTGGTCTTTTTCGGAAAGTTTTAGAGTGTGGCTAAAAACAGCATAAACCGTTGGGGCTGTAAGGAATTTTAGCGATAGATTATCCGCCCTCTAAACTGAAATCAGCTCAGAATGACTATCTCAGCATCATTTTTTGACAATTTATACAGAAAAATTATCAACGAGAAAAAAAATAGCTTGAAGAAATCTGTCTTTTTGTGTATAATATACACAAAAAGATGAGGTGATTTAAATGGCTATTACAACTACAAAAGCAAGATTGAATCTAAGTATTGACTCTGAATTAAAACAGGAAGTCGGTGAGGTCTTAAACGAGATTGGACTTGACTATACTACAGCAATTAATTTATATTTCAATAAAATCAGACGTGATCGTAAAATTCCATTTGAACTTGAAGCACGAAAAAATTTAACTGTCGATGAATTTCTTGGTTCAAATTGGCGTGAAGGTTTGGAAAATGTAGAGGATGGTTGGGATTGAGTTATAAAGTTGAATTGATACCTGAAGCACAAGATGATTTTTATAAATTAGATAATAGTCAACGTCTTCATGTTAAAAAGTCACTTATCAAGTTAGAAAATCAAGGAATGCTTGCCGGAGAGGCTCTTCACGGTAATTTAGCAGGTTACAGGAAGTTAAAACACAAAAAACTGGGCCTGAGAATTGTTTTTCATGAAACTGTCAATGCAATTGAAATTATTGAAGTCATTGCTATTGGTAAGAGAAGTGATAACGAAATTTATACAATTTCTGAAAAACGTATAAGAAACAGATGAATTTATTTTAGCCAATCTATATAAAAGAAAAAACGTCCACTATCCCCCTAAAGAAATTGAAAGCAAATGAGCTAAGATAATTGATCACAACCTACCGAGCAGGATAGAAAGTGAGAGTCGTGAGCAACTTATTTGACCTCTTCTTCAGCGTTATGGCAAATGTATTAGCATATTTCATTTGTGAATAGTTGGACGACGAGGATAGTCGGCATTTAGCCTCAAAATACTCGTTAATCAAAAAAAGAGCGTAAAAATCCCTAGAGGACTGTTGTCTTCTAGGGATTTAGTGTGTCCTTGAGCTGTTTGTTCGAGGACTTTTTTATGTATATAAAGTTAAAAAAGATGAGATGTTCAAAGCTATTCCCAAAACTTCCACCATCTCTTCGCTTTCTGTTCAATCAGCAACTGATTATCTTTCTGAGTTGCCAAAATAATCGTATGCAGTTGCTCAATTTGCTTCTTGTAGTCGTCTATTTGAGTTTTAAGGTCTGATATACGCTCATCTTTCTCTTGTAATACATTTGTATTATCTACGTAGTCGCTTGTATTATCCTCTTGGAAGAGTACTTTTCTAGCATATGAACTGATCGAATCTCCAAGTTCTGCAGCTCTTTCCTTTAATTCTTCTTTTTCTTCAACGCTCATCCTGATATTTAGGACAGTCATTTTTTCAGTCAAAACTTTCACCCCGTTAACTAATATAATACATATTATACCACACAGTATTATTTAATAATACACCATAATACAAGAAAAACTGAGTTTTTTGACTAAATTTCTTTAGTATATCTTTAGCAGTGAGCACATGATAAAGATTAAATTCTTTTAACATGCATTTTTAGCCCTATACTGCGTTTTATAAGTTTAGCAAAGGAAAAACTACTGTAAATACTCAAGGATGCTGTTAACGGCCAAAATATGGCTTCTGATGATGTCTTAAATGTGGGATGGTACAAAAAACGTTAAAAACTCAGTTTTTCTCATGATGCGATCATATATGCAGAGGGTCTTATGTAAAACTATAGAAAAATAGGAAGCGAAATGTATTTGACTTCCTATTTGATATTGAAGTTTAGATTTTAGTCTAATATATTTGTAAGTGGTTAGATAGAAAATAGTGAACTGAGTGAAAGATTTTTTTATTTTTTAAAAATAAAATATAGATTTTTTTCTTAAGAAGATACTTTCTAATTTACTTTCTAATATACTTTATATTACTTTATAATACTTTGTCGACCTTAGAAACTCAGTAATATCAAGGGTTTGCAGATAAATAATTGACTATTTTGTACCCCATTATTGACTATTTTGTACCCCATTATTGACTATTTTGTACCCCATTATTGACTATTTTGTACCCCATTATTGACTAT
>NZ_AJRE01000448.1:0-9728 GCF_000296955.1 Streptococcus sp. GMD4S | reverse complement strand
CCGTGTCCTGCTGAAAGAATAAAGCGATCGCGGTTGATCCAGTTTGGTTGAGCTGGATTGATACGAAGTTGCTTTGTAAAGAGGCTATAGGCCATAGGAGCAGCCCCCATAACCACCCCTGGGTGACCTGAGTTTGCTTTGTTGATGGCGTCAATACCTAGAAAACGAATTGCATTAACAGATAGATTTGACATAGAATTTCCTTTCTCTTTGAGGTGATTAATAAATCACACATCCTATTTTACTATTATATGAAAATTATCCGTATAGTGCAACATACGGATAACCTCCAGATAATAATTTACATCATTTGAACAGTTTTTATAGCAAAGCTTTGAATTGGATATTCGAATCTTGCTCGAAGCAATCATCAAATCCACGTGGGTGATGGTATTCTACTAGGTGCTGATCTTGAGGATAAGTGTACTTACCTCCTACTTCCCAGATAAATGGATGGAAGTTGTACTGCAAACGGTCTTTTCTCATCTTCCATAGTTCTAAAATTTCATTGGTTGAAGCCATAAAGTTTGACCAGATGTCATAGTGAACTGGGATAATGACTTTAGCACGCAGATTTTCTGCCATACGAAGAAGATCAATTGAAGTCATCTTGTCTTGGATACCAACTGGGTTTTCACCATAGTTGTTCAAAGCAACATCAATCTTAAAGTCTTTTCCGTGTTTCGCAAAGTAGTTTGAGAAGTGAGAGTCTGCACCGTGATAAATAGTACCACCTGGTGTTTCAAAAATATAGTTAACAGCTTTTTGAGCCATCTCTTCATCAGTAACAGTCAAACCTGCCAATTCTCCACCTGTTTCATCAGCACCGTTGACTGGCAAAGTTACCAAGCAAGTACGGTCAAAAGATTCCACAGCATGAATCTTCATGTCTTTGAGTTCAATGGTGTCACCTGGTTTAACTACAATAATGCGTTCTTTTGGCACTCCCCAGCCTTCCCAGATAAGTCCGCAATGGTAAGGTCCGATGAATTTAACATGTTCCAATTTTGGATTATTCAAAATAGCTGCGGCTGTATAAGGATCAATATGATCGCTATGGAAGTGGGAAACCAAGTAGTAGTCTAACTCATTGATTGCAAATGGGTCAATGACCATCGGTTGAACACGCAAGTTTGGTTGCAATTTACGTACACCTGCCATGTTAGCCATTTGGTGCCCACGGACCATATCTTTAACTTTTTTAGTAGATTTTCCGCGATTTGACCAAAGGTCCATCACAACGTTAGCACCACCAGGTGTCTTAATCCAAGTTCCACAGTTGCCTAGCCACCACATAGCAAAATTGCCTTCAGGAACGACTTCTTCTTCAATTTCTTCGTTGAGCCATGTTCCCCATTCTGGGAAAGTCGCTAGAATCCATGATTCTCTTGTAATTTCTTTTACGTTTGGCATTATGACATCCTCCATTTTTTGTTCAAGTTTTCATTTCATACTTAGTATAACACCCGCCCGAAAATTAAAAAAGACCAAGAAAAACACAGGTTTGTGTTCATCATTGGACTGTCATGTTATAACTCTTCAAAAAAGGACTGGATAAGTAATTCTTGATTTATCAGACTTTGAATCTCCTGCTGCAGTTTCGTTGCGGCACGCTTATCCGGTATATAAGTTGAAATAATGGTTGATAAATTTTCGCTGAAACTTCTGCCGTCTTTTCGAAAAACCTTGTTTTTCAGATAATCAACTATACGCAAGATATCCTCTGCCTCCAAGATAGGATTGACCTTTAAGACAGGGAAGCGACTCTCTAGTTCATCATTTGTTGTAATCACCAAATCCACCAAGGCAATATCCTCAACACTTTTAAACTGTTCTGTTGTGAAAACTGCCCCGATTTGTTCGTTGGGAAGATAGAAACGACATTGTTTGAGCAACAGTTTAGAAACCCCTACTCCTTCGTCACAAACCAGATAAATTTTTTTGGTGGCATTCTGCGAGGATGGAGTGTATTTCAAAAATCCACCAACGTGAATCGTCAGATAAGCAATCTCATCGTCCGTCAAGCGTACAAGCCAGGCTTCCTCCAAAATCTCGGCACATTTTTTGGTGATGATAAAGAGCTCGCTGTACTTGGAACGGATTTGCTTAGTAAGAGGATTTTTAGAAAAGATGCCATAGGTCTTTCTAAACAACAAAGCCTTACAGTGAATCAGCAGGTTACGTAACAAGTCTTCCTTGTTTTCGATTTCCATCTTGGTTTGTGATTCAAAATGCCAAATAAATTCCTCTAAAGTGACTTTCAGCTGGTGAAAGTCTTCGCTTTCCGCATGGACGTCTCTATCCTTTCTATAGGATAAAAGGAGAATGGCCAACAGAGAAATTTCGAGTTCCGATAAAGAAATTTCAAATGTCTCAAAAAGGCGCTCACTCAGCCTTTCAGATACTCTGTACTCTATTCTCTTACGAATCAAGGAAAAATCTTGATCAATATCCTGATGCTTTTCTTGATGACGCGTGATATTATCACAACTTAAAAGCAGATAAGGAAGCACTCGCAACATAAAGGTCACTTCATGATGATTTATTTTTTTCCCTAAATCCTGTTCAACCAGAGGGACTTGCTCCTTGAGAAATTGATGCATTTGTCTAGACAAAAGCAACTCTCCTTGGAATCTATCCTTTATCTTATCTTCAAGAATGGTAACAAAAGCTCCATTTCCTTCCATAAAGATATGGTATAAGAGCGATTGAAGATGCTGAATTTTATTTAAGGGGTGGGCGCTAAGATAATAACCTTGTGATTTACTTACTTGCAGGGTTACCTGATACTGTTCTAGGCTTAACTGGTAACGGATGGTATTGAGATCATTCAAAACGGTGTTCCGCGAAACTTCTGTTAATTCCATCAGTTTTTCGACAGTGATGCGTTCTTTGGAAATTCCAATCCAAAATAACATCATCTGCATGCGTTCTTCCCCGCTCATCACATATTCGTAGGAGTCAACTTCGGATAAAAGTTGCTGACAAGCAAGTCTCTGCTCCTCCGTTAAGTAGATACCAATACGAGGAAGGCTAACAAGGTGGTGTTCAGGATTGCCCAATGCATCATTAATTTTATCAACGTGATAATAGACCTTTCTCCTTGATTGACCCAAATCTTTGGAAATGGTCATAATCGTTTTGGGAGATTCTTGATCCAGGAGGTACATCAATAGCTCACAACTCGTTTTATCTAATACCATCTTATCCTCCTATTATTCGGGACCAATCAATCAAACAGTCTCCCTATCATAGCACTTTAATAAAAATATTTCAATGATAATATTTATCATTGGGCTCGTTTGCTTTTCAGGTTTATTGCAAAAGCGAGGCCTAGATACCTCCAAGCCTCTTTTCAATTGCCCGTTTTTTATTTTTGACCATAGTAGGCATTTGGTCCATGCTTTCTTTGGTAATGTTTTTCCAATATGTGCTGTGGTGCAGGTTCAACTCTTGGATTGATTTGCTCTGTGAAACGGTTCATCTTGGAAACTTCTTCGAGAACCACTGAATGGTAAACTGCATTTTCAGGGTTCTTGCCCCATGTGAATGGACCGTGGTTGCGAACGACAATCCCTGGTACTTCAACCGGATTGAGACCGCGACGTTCAAATTCTTCCAGAATGACCAAACCTGTATCCTTTTCATACGCTACTTCAACTTCATCCTGAGTCAAGCTACGAGCACAAGGAATTGGTCCATAAAAATAGTCGGCATGTGTAGTCCCATAAAATGGAATATCACGTCCCGCCTGTGCCCAACCCACTGCTTCTGTCGAGTGAGTATGAACCACACTACCAATGGTAGGCCAAGCTTTATATAATTCCACGTGAGTTGGTAGGTCGGAAGATGGTCTCAAATCACCTTCAAGTACCTTCCCATCCAAATCTGTCACCACCATGTTTTCAGGAGTCAATTTATCATAATCTACTCCCGATGGCTTGATAACAATCACGCCTAGCTCACGATTCACTTCTGAGACATTGCCCCATGTGAATTTAACCAAGCCGTGTTTAGGAAGAGATTGATTAGCTTCGCAGACACGCTTTCTCATATCATTGATTACTTGATTCATCTTACATCAAACCCGCTTTCTTTATTAATGGGTAGAGGAAATCTTGTGCTTCTTTGATAGCCACTTTGGTTTCTTCTACTGTTTCACAGTTTTCAGACCACATCTCGATTAGGAAAGGACCATTATAGTTGGTCTTTTTCAAAATATCAAAAGCTGCTTCCCAGTTGACGCAGCCAGTTCCAAAAGGAACATCTCGGAATTGTCCTTTTGAAGTTTCGGTCACGGGATAGGTATCCTTGAGGTGGAGGGCTGCAAGGGCATGGTGCCCGATATAAAATTCACTGTAAACGTCATTATGCCAAGCTGAGACATTACCAATATCTGGATAAACAAAAAGATAAGGTGAATCAATCTCTTTTTCAACAGCCAAGTACTTTTCAATGCTATTAATAAAAGGATCATCCATAATTTCAATAGCTAAGATGACCTGAGCTTCCTCCGCCCAGACACAAGCTTGTCTGAGGTTTTTGATGAAACGTTCACGTGTTTGAGGGGACTTTTCCTCATAATAAACGTCATAACCAGCTAACTGAATCGTACGAACTCCCAAATCCTGAGCTAGTTCGATACATTTTTTCATCAGTTCCAGCGATTTTTCTTCTAGAACTGGATCGTTTGAACCCATTGGATAGCGACGATGACCTGAAAAACAGATGGACGGAATTCGGATTCCTGTTTCATAGATGGCTTTCACGATTTCCAATCGTTCTTCCTTGCTCCAATCAAGACGAGCCAAACGTTCATCACGCTCGTCAATCGACATTTCAACAAAGTCGAAGCTCAATTCTTTTGCAAAATTCAAGCGTTCCAACCAAGTAAAATGCTTGGGTGTAGCTTTTTCATAGATTCCAATTGGACGTGCCATAAATTACCCCCAAATTCGTTTGATTTCGTCCTTAAAGGCACGTGCTGCGCCTGCTGGATCTGCTGCCTCGGTAATTCCGCGACCTGCGATAAAGGTAAAGACATCCACTCCTTCAAAGAGTTTGAGTGTGTCCACATCCAGTCCTCCCGTAACAGACACACGGAAGCCCATATCAATCAATTTTTTGACCTTGTTTAGATCTTTTTCGCCCCAAGTTTCCCCAGCAAGCAGGGCATCACGAGATTGGTGATAGATTGCTTGGGAAATTCCCGCATCAAGCCAGAGTTGAGCCTGTTCAAAAGTCCAGTCTCCATAAAGTTCGATTTGGATTTCACCTCTATCTCCACGTTCAGCTGTGATGGCTTTAAGAGCAGCTTCCATAGTCGGAATGGTTGCACAGCAGATACAAGTCATCCAGTCCGCTCCACGTACAGCATTATTCTTGGCAACCGTTCCACCAGCATCCGCACACTTGGTGTCTGCAACGATGATCTTATCTGGGAAAAGGCTACGCAAGACTTCTACTAATTCGCTCCCTACTTGAAGTAGGCAAACAGTACCAGCTTCGATGATATCCACTTCATGACCAACAGCTACAGCAGCCTTAATGGCGCCTTGCAAATCTGAATGGTCTAGTGCAACTTGTAAATTTGGTATTCTTTTTGTCATCTTCCTACTCCTTTTTAGCTTTCCAAGTCCAAGCCTTCGAGGTATGGACTATTTTTTGATTCTTCAATCATATCCAAAACTTCTTCTTTGCTCTGGCATCCTTGTAAGCGGGCAATGGAATCTTCCAACTCAAACAAGGCAATAATTTGTGGAATCGCTACACTTGTATGAATCTTTGAGCTTGTCGCAGCCAAAGCTAGTAAGACGGATACTTCTTTTCCATCTGAAAAAACAACTGATTTTTGCAAGGTAATCAGTGAAAAAGCATCCCGCTGAACACCTGCCTCTGGCCTAGCATGGGGCATAGCCATCCCTGGCATTAAAATATAGTAGGGACCATATTCTTCTGTTGACTCAATAATCGCATCATAGTACTCTGGTAAAATTGCGCCACTTTCAATCAAGGGTTCCACCGCTAACTTAACTGCTTCTTTCCAATCAGCCGCCTCAAGTCCCAATCGAATTGAATTATTTTCAATCAAAGCCTGTTTTAAATTCATAGTTGCCTCCTTTATGTAAAGAGGGACTAGGACAGAACCCAGTCTTCACAGTTTCTGTCCAGCCCCCTCCAACCTTCTATAGTGCCTGACTGAGTTTTTCAGTGATTTCTTTATCATCCATCAAGTTGTCAAGCCCAATTAACTTCCCATTTGTTCTCCCTTCCAATTCTTGGATCAGGTGAAGAGAGGCGATAACGATATCATAGCCAGCTGCCAAACTTTTAGCTTCGCCGACACTGCATGAGTTTACTGTAAAGTCTGTTTGGTTTAGCTTGCGGAGCGCATTTTCCACCTTCATCTTGATAACCATTGATGAACCCATACCATTTCCACATGCTGCTAATACTTTAACCATTTTATTTCTCCTTTTCTAAATTCTAAGCTTCTTCTTGTACTTCGCCGTTATAGTATTTTTCTTTATCTTTAGCTTTGGCAAATTGAATTTGAGGAATGACAAGCAAGAAGAGGCAAACAAGCACATAACCAATAATACCAAGGTATTTGAAGATGTAGCCAAATCCAAGCCATGGGAATTCAAAGTCGATATTTCCATGGTAACCACCATAAGCCGCCAAGTCGAGAAGGGCTACGCAAAGAGCACCAAGGGCAACTTGAAGTACACCTGAGATAAAGGACAAGATAACTGCCGCTTTCCAACCACCACGTTTATCAGCGTAAACGGCGATAGCTGCATTATCAAAGAATACCGGTACAAATCCTGTGATGATAAGGATAGGATTTTTGAAGACGATGAGTAGAACGATTGTAATCAATTGACCAATCAAACCAAAGGCAAAACCTGACAAAACAGCGTTTGGAGAGCCAAATCCATAAGAAGCTGCAACGTCCACCGCTGGGAATGAACCTGGCAAAAGCTTACTTGAGATACCTTGGAAGGCATTTGTCAACTCAGATACGAACATGCGGACACCTTGCATCAAGATAAACAAGTAAACTGAGAAGGTGAAGGCTGTTTGGATAATATACATGAAGAAGTCTTGCTTAGCAGGATTGAACAAGGTTCCTGAAGTGATTACTTCTTTATTTGACATGATTTCTGGTCCCAAGATCAAGAGAATAGCACCAAAGAAGACCAGCATCAAGGTCGCAGAGGCAACTACTGTATCATGAAAGATAGAGAGGAATTTAGGCAATTTAATATTGTCTAGACTTTCTTCCTTCTTACCAAAACGTCCTGCGATTTTATCTACAAACCAAATAGCAAATTGTTGTTGGTGACCAATCGCAAAGCCACCCCCACCAGTCAAACGTTGAGTTGCTTCAACAGTCATGTTTGAGCTAATTGCCCAGTAAAGTCCACAGATAATTCCGATAGCCGCTGTACCGTAAGCATTGCGCAATTGTGGAACCAAGAAGAGAACCATAAGAGAAACAGTTGCTGCTTGTTGCACCATGATATGCCCTGTGATAAAGAGAGTTCTCACTTTGGTGAGTTTACGGAAAGCCACTAGCAGAATATTGACCCCGAAACCGATCAAAAGGGCTGTTGTTGCAGTTCCGACAAAATCAGGAAACTCAGCTGCAATTTTGTTATTTGCGGCTGCTAGTCCAAAGTAAGGGTCGATAACTGCCGCACCAATTTGAAATTTAAAGTTGAGCGCTGCCAAGATCGGACGGAAAGTGGTAACCAAGCCTCCCGCACCAACGTTCAGCAACATATAACCAACTGTCGCTTTTACAAATCCTGAAAAGACTTCATGAGCTGGCTTTTTCAAAAGCGCATACCCAATTAGTACCAAGAGACCCACGAAAAATGCGGGATTCTGCAAAATATTGCTAGAAAACCAATTTAGAACACTTGAAATGACTTCCATAACTGTTCTCCTTTATTTGAATTGTTTTTGTAACTTTATTATATATTTTGAAAACACAAACAAAAAGACCAAGAATTACACAGCGGACTGTTCACTCTTGGACTGAACGATTTATGATATTTTTGAGAAATTTTACTTCCTCGTCACCTCATAGTAAGGAAGTAGGCGAGTATAAGTTTCTTCTAATTTTTCTAAAATCTCTGCTAATGTTTGATTTTCAATAAAAGAAACATCCGACTTTACCAAAACTTTACGGATTTCCTGATTGCGTACCTTCTCGCGTAAAGTGCGACGGTTCTCCTCAGTAGCCTCCACCTTATGACTTTCCCCATTTGAGTAGACTAGATAATAAATTCCTTCTACCACTGGAAGTTCTAAAACCTTGGCTTGCTTGTCTAAAGTCTGTTCATCTTTCTTGCGCTCAATGAAGCTGACTTCTAAGGAAATCCCAAAATCTGAGGGTTTCCCATACAAACGCAGCGCCAACATGGGTTCTGTTACCTGCCCCTCTCTCTGTAGATAGGCCCAGAAATGCGGTCGCAAGCGCTGCGCTTGATTCATCCACTGACTAGTCTGTTGAAGTTGCCATTCTGGATGACTTGCTTGGAAGTCCTTGGCCAGATTTGTAAAAGCCTTACGAGCCTCCTGGCCTTTGTGGCGCAATTCCAGCATCTTCTCTCGCTCATCTCCAGACTTATCTGGATTACGATACTGGATCCCCGCGTAAGATAGATAGTTTCTGATGGT
The DNA here is from genome assembly GCF_000296955.1 of Streptococcus sp. GMD4S. Taxonomy (NCBI): domain Bacteria; kingdom Bacillati; phylum Bacillota; class Bacilli; order Lactobacillales; family Streptococcaceae; genus Streptococcus; species Streptococcus sp. GMD4S. Next base: position 1,037 of record NZ_AJRE01000448.1, on the reverse strand, counting down.
TTCCATCATCGGTCTTTTCTCCTTTTTTCTAGCAAAAAATCAGGTCAAGCCTGATTTTGTTTATTCTGTATCTACGACAACATAGCGATTTGGCTCATCACCCTCAGAATAACTGGTCACTCCATCCATGCGTGAAATAATGCGATGGATAATCTTGCGTTCGCTATTCGACATTGGATCTGTTTGCTGGCTACGACCTTCCTCCAAAACGCGATTCGCTAATTTTTGAGCGTAGGTTTGCAAGACTTCTGCACGGTGTTCAACATAATCATTGACGTTAATCGTAATGTAGAAAGTTCTTGAATAGCGATTATAAAGGTAATTTTGCGCCAATAGTTGAAGAGCTTTCAAGACTTTTCCGTGATAGCCGATAATACGGCCTGGTTCATTCGTGTCAATTTGAAGATTGATGGTGCGGCGATTGTAGTCACTTGAAATCGTCCCTTCAACATCCATATCATCTACAATGGTTTGAACGTAGTTAGCTACTTCAGTTGCCACTTGTTCGATGTCATAACTTGGTTCTACTTTCAAGCCTAAATCTTCCAAAGATTGGCTTGTTGCTTCCTGCGTTTCAGTTTCTTTTTCTGGAGCAGATTCCACTTCCTCGGCAGTATCCTCTGGTTCCAAATCATTTAAAATTGAAATATGACCTGTTTCTTCCAAAATCGTGCTGGCATGTTTTTCATTTTTCAGGATTTCAGCCTTGACCTCTTCAGAAACACCTTGACCTTCTTCTTCAATCTTCTTAATCGCTTCAACTACATGCCCCAAATCAACAGTTGCTTCACTTACTGTTTTCACGGGTTCATTTTTTTCATTGACTTCTTTTGGAACCCCTTTAATGGCCTGCTGATTGGCTTTGATCACTGTCGTTTCACTAATCGCTTCGATATCAACTTGAGCCGGCTTCTTACCAAACAAGCCTAAGAATCCTTTTTTCTCTTTTGAAACGACCTTGATGTGGGCCTTCATTCTTGGAATGTCTAATTCTTTCAATCCTTTTTGGATTGCTTCTTCAACCGTTGAACCTGTAA
>NZ_AJRE01000447.1:0-35528 GCF_000296955.1 Streptococcus sp. GMD4S | reverse complement strand
GAAAGGTGCTCTCTGTAAGTATAGTAATTTTCTCGAATTAACGTTTACTAAATTGTGATGCTTTACGAGCTTTCTTAAGACCTGGTTTGGAAAGTATGAGTTTCATTTGGGCTAAAAACAGCGTAATACCAAGTCTTTTCAGAACGATATCTACTGATTCATTTCATAAAATTTGAATCAATATTTCTTAAATAGGGGAATAAACTAATCTACCTCCTCTTAATTGAACTCACTATTATAGTTTTAAAATATTATTTTTTTAAGTAAAATTCTTTATCAAATATTTTCATACTTCTACATAAATCTCCAAATTTTGAAGTATTTTCTCTTTTTTTTGACCATTGAGCTGCTTCTTCAGGAGAAAGCTTGCCTGTTTCTACCTGATAAATACCAAATAATTTTACTCTATGCTGCCACTTAGACTTATTATTATATTTCCCTAAATAATACCACTCAGATATCATGGCTAAAAATATAATAATGAGCGCTTCTTCTAACTCCGAATTTTCATCCGAAATTTCTTGAGATAAATACCATTCTTGAAATTTCTTTATCTTTTCAATAATATCTTGATTTTGATATCCAAAAGTATTTTCAGAATAAATATCAAATTTTCCCGAGTAATCTTTCCCTTTCTCTGAACTGCCGTAGGTATCATAGAAGCCTGCAGCTTTATCAATAAACTTAACGAACGTTTTTATTGCTAGGTCTATTACCTTGATGTTATCCCCTTTATAGTATTTTTTTATGATGTTAAAATAATCAGCGTCTCCCATACTGTAAGCTCTTTTTTCATTATTTACTTCTTCAATAAGACTAACTTGAAATTTATCTGGATTTACTTTTTTATTTCCAAGATTATAAACTATTGTATTTCCTGAAGTTGAAACTGCCATTTCCCGAATTGGTTTTTTCAATTCATTGAAGTCTCTATAATTTTGTTTTCCCCACATATAATCCTGCTTTCATTTATTTTTACTACAAACTTAATTTATCTAGTGGGATAGAATTAAAGAAGTAATCACATCCCATTTTCTTGATATAATTTTTTGTATCTTCATATTGTTCGTGTTTAAACCAATCATTGAAAACACAGAAGTATTTAACCTTATAACCTAAAGAAGTAAATAATTTCTCATATTCCATTTTTTAAATGACACCCGAGTAATTTTTCATCCACAATTCCTGAAGAGTTTTGAAATTTCTTGTCAATAATATAGGCGAATTTATTTTGTTCATTTATAAAGCACTCATCTGGCTGCCACTGTTTTGAATTGTATTCTTTATAATTTATTCCTCTTGGTTTTAAAAAAATACTATACAACTTTGATTTTGAAACGGAATAGCCTATAAGAACATTATTTTTAAACACTCTATGCTGTATCACTTCAATCCCTGCCTCTTCCAAAGCATCATCTAATGACGTAATTTGTTCAAACAATAACCCATTTTTATTAGTTTTTGAACCACCACCATGTTTAGTGGGTATTCTATTGTTCATATTTTTACCCTAGTCTCTCTTGGGTATAACACCCCACGTCATATTTCTTCCAGAATAGTTCCAATAACGTATATCCTGTTCAATAAATAACCATTTAATCGTTTTTACAATTTGATCAGTAGGATAGCCTATATTAAATGTTATAGCTCTTATTTCAGAATCTGTAATCTCTTCACACTCAAAAACTTTTAGTAGTAAATCATATAACTTTTTATACATCTCTGGATCTGACTCTTTTTTCTTTTGAAGGTCTAAACCAAAATCTGTATGTTTAGGATAGTTTCTTTTTCGTTTATTAGGTTCTGAATAATTCATATTTTCGACACAAACTAAAAAATCAAAACCATTATGTAAATTTGCAGGTCTTTGTAGATATACTCTATCGCCACTTTCTAAAGTTTCAACAAAATATTTGTATTTAGAAGCATCATTTCCTCTTCCCACACCCGCTTCTTCTTGTGAAAATTTCTCTACCACTCTCATTCGTACTTCATTTCTTGTTCCACTATTTGAAAAACTATAAGTAATTTCGTGATTAGACATAACTCCCCTTTTCCCACTTTAAAACCTATCAAAATAATAATGACAGTGCTTTTTAAAATATAATTTGATCTATTATAGATCATTTTGGACTAAAATTCTAGATCAATTCGGAATTTTTGATACTGTCAATAATTATGTGTAAACACTCAAGTAGAGTTATCTATCAAAATAGTAGAAAAGGAGAATTTCATCATGAAAAAAATCTTAACACTCCTACTTCTTCCCTTATCAGCTTTTCTTCTCATTTTTTGTTCATCACAATACAACCTAGATGGCAACTACTATTAGATTGATACCGAAAAATACCTAAGAAATGAGTTGTCATTCTCTATCAAAGATACTGAAGGTACGATTGAGAAGGGAGAGTACTACAGATTCACCGTCAATAGTAAAAACAACTGAAGATGTGTCATCTAAAGAAGGTGCTGATGCTTATAAAGAAGCACTCTAGAAGTACAATGAATTACACAACTAAAAGAAAAGTCATTCAGTTTATATACACTGAATGGCTTTTTAATTTATCTAAATCACTTGATTCTCTTCAAAATATTTTCTTTCACTTCGCTTTTATCTATGTGTTGCAGTTGAAATAATTTTGTAAATCTCATCATTTTCCTTCAAGGAAGTTAATAAATCCTTAAACATAAACGCATTGAAGTTGTTAGCTTTTTCTTGTTGTATTAAAAGCAACGCCATTACCCATAAAAACTCAACCGGATACTCACCTATACTATCCAACTCTCTATATTCTTCTTCCAATGAAGTAGAAATACATTCTTGAATGATTCTATTCCTATCATCATTAGTTTTCATAGGACTTTCAATAGAATTCCAATAATCAAGTAATTTTTCAATAAAATGAATTGACAGTTCTTTTTGAATTTGCTTTTTTAAAACCAAATCTACTGACCAATGAATATGTTTTGGAGTACGAAGCCTACTCCATACTCCATCTTTTAAAACCCTATATTTTAGCACCATATCAAACTCAGAAAAGGACCCTTGATGTATATATAAGATATATTTATCAGAAATCAAAATTTCCTTAATCAATTCATTAGCATGGTAATCTGGGTTTGAGTAGCTAACATCCCGATATTCTTTTTTTCTCCTACTACTTTCTGGGATCGCACCAACTTGTTTTAAGAATCTAAAATATAAATTATAAGTTTTTGTTGTTTCTTGTGATCCATGAACAGATTCTTTTTTATCCAACAGTTTCAACAATAAGTAATGTGGATAAAAACCTTCTTTACTGAAATCGATATTATCGATTTTTAAACCCTCAATATCAGTAATTAGTCCTTGTAAATCATACCCATCAGAGTGTATACCTAAGTATTTTGACAAGTTTTTAAAGTTTGTCGTTAACAATGAAGCAATTGAATCTTCTGATAGTAAATTGTTCAAGATACGCATAATATCTTTCTTCTCAATTTGACAACTGCCACTATTTTGTCTCTTTCTTATAACGACTTTCCCATTATAAGAAAAACAACCAATAGTATACTCTCCATCTTTAAAAGTAAAGAAGGCATATCCATATTTTTTTATAACAAACTCAGACATTAAAAATCTCCTACATTACAAACCAAGGATTCTTCTGATTTCCCCTACAAATTGCTTTTTAAAATAGAAAGCATGATTCTTGTTCGAAACCTCTCTACCATACACATTTGAATAAATTGGATGATATGGTTTAGAATCCTTGCTTCTTATTTGCATGAATTTCCCGTTTGAAGTATGGATAAATCCATCATCGCTGGTTTCAATATGATGGTTCAACAACTGACAAATTGTATCATAATCGTTGTGTAGTTGTTCCCTCAAACTAAAGAATCGTTCTTCATTCAAATCAACATGGATGCTCTCTAAAAACGACCATTCTGCTGGTTCTCCGACTTTACAAACGGGAACATACAAAATATTGTCAATTTTTTCAAAAAGTGATGTTTCTTCAAACGGTATATTCTGCAACAAATCATCGATCATGCTACTAACCTGAGTAATAAAAATCGTTTCTTTTGGTTTGCCTGTTTCGTCACACTTATTAGTCTTCAATTCCCCATCCTCAAAATCTCTATTTGTGTTGGATAGTTGCATCCCTAAAGCTAATTCTAAAAGTTGTCCGGTCTTGCCTTTATTAACTATGATAGTTTGCAATTCTCCGGCAGTAAATAAGTCTTTAAATTTAATATTGGCAATCTCATTCAACTTTCTTTCAGCTTCATGTAGTTTCATTTCAGAATTCCCCATTCTATCTTTATTTTTAAATCAACTCAATCCATTTCAAACAAAAATCAATTTGATCTATTATAGATCACTTTTCAGATATTTTCTATTCTTTTAATTATCTGATATAATAGAACCTGCTAATGTTCTATCAATAAAATTAAGAAGGAGGTCTATCACTTGCAACCTTTTGTAAAATGGGCGGGTGGAAAAAGACAACTAATTCCCGAATTAACAAAAATTATGCCCTCAAATTTCAATCAATATTTTGAACCTTTTATCGGTGGTGGAGCTCTACTCCTTGAATTAGAACATAAAAACTCAGTTATCAGCGATAATAATCACGTCTTAATTGGGACATATAACGATATAAAACACAACCTCGATAAATTATTTCCATTACTGGATAAACTCCAAAATGAGCACAATTCGTGTGGCGATAAAGAAAAAGCCAAAGAATTCTACTATCAACAACGAGATAATTTCAACCAAATTATTTTTGATGATAATGAATCCTTAAATAGAAGTGCCCTTTTCTTGTATCTCAATAAAGCGTGTTTCAATGGTCTATACAGAGTTAATTCTAAAGGTCTTTTCAATGTTCCATCTAACCAAAAAACTACTATCAACATTTATGAACGAGATAATTTAGTACAAATTTCTCAATTTCTGCAAACGGTAGATATTTACAATCAAGATTTCGAAAAAACAGCTGTTAAAGCAAAAAAAGGAGACCTCGTTTTCTTCGATTCTCCTTATGCTCCACTAAATCCTACTTCTTTTGATTCTTACACTAAAGAAGGTTTCAGCACGGAAGAACACATTCGTTTAGCAAACCTTTTTAAAAAATTAACAAAAAATGGAGTTTACTGTATTCTCACCAATCATAATACAGAGTTCATCAGAGATTTATACAAAGATTTTCATGTCAAAGAAGTCAATGTTAAACGTATGATCAATAGTGATGCTAAAAATAGAGTTGGGAAAGAAGTCATAATTACAAATTATGAACTTGAGGTTTAACAATGAAAAAAGTATTTCCCAAAAACTTTACTCCTTATTTTGAAAATGATTCTACTATTCTTGTTAATGGAGATTCGTTTGAAATATTAAAAAAAATAAAATCTAAATCGGTCAACTGCATCTTTGCTGATCCACCATATTTTCTATCAAATGATGGCTTTACAAATTCTGGTGGAAAACAAGTTAGTGTAAATAAAGGGGATTGGGATAAGAGCCTAACTACTGCTGAAAAACACAAATTCAATAGAAACTGGATTAAAAAATGTAAACGAGTATTAACTGATGATGGTACTATTTGGATTAGTGGTACTCTTCACAACATATACTCCATCGGCATGGCTCTAGAGCAAGAAGGCTTTAAAATTATCAACAATATTACTTGGCAGAAGCTCAATCCACCGCCGAATTTAGCAAGAAGATCTTTCACTCACAGTACCGAGACAGTATTGTGGGCTAAAAAAGATATTAAAAATAATAAACATTTTTTCAACTATGATCTAATGCGAGAAATCAATAACGGTAAACAAATGAAAGATGTTTGGTCTGGGCCACTTACCTCACCAAAAGAAAAAAAGTTCGGAAAACACCCTACACAAAAACCTTTGTATCTTTTGGAAAGACTACTTTTAGCTTCTACAAAAGAAAATGCACTTATATTAGACCCCTTTATGGGAAGCGGGACTACTGCAGTTGCTTGTAAAAAACTTAATCGTAATTTTATTGGTATAGAAAAAGAATCTGAATTTGTAGAATTAGCGAAGAATAGAATAATAAACACTAACACAGAATTTAACTTATTTTAGAACGGCTTAGATAAATCTAAGTCGTTTTAAAGTAAACTATCTAATATTCATAGAGTTTTTCTGTTTAACAGTATATTCTTCTGTCCCAAAAATTAATTTTATATATTAAAAACAAGTAGAACTACTGAACTCTGAAATTTAACATATGTATTCAAATTATGGTATACTACAATTAGTAGTATGATTAGGAGGTTTTTATGACAAACACTCAGAATATTAGCAATATCAAGACTATTGATGATTTGAAAATAAATAACATCTATACTAATGACGTTATTGCCAAAGTTTTTAAATGTTCCAAACAAGGTGGTATGAGAAAATCAAATACAACTAATACTCTCGTTCTCATATCAAAACAAACAGGTAAATCTATATACCATGATACATGGGTAGATAATATGCTTCACTATACCGGAATGGGACAAGTAGGTGATCAAAAACTTGATTTTGCTCAGAATAGAACTTTAAAGGATTCGGCTAAAAACGGTGTTACTGTACATTTATTTGAAGTATTTAAGGACACGGAGTACACCTATGCAGGTATAGTTAAACTTGCTGAACCACCTTACAATGTAACTGAACCCGATAAAAATAATAATAAGCGTATTGTCTATAAATTCCCTCTAAAATTAAAAACCTCAGAGTATTGCCCAAATAATGAGACATTAATACAAAATAAAAAGAAATTAGAAAAATCAATATCACGTAAAACTATTCAGGAAATTAAAGAATTAGCAATTGAAAAAAGCAAATTAAATAAAAATAAACATCTTGTTAGAAAAGTATCTACTTTTACCCATGAACGTTCTCCAGAAATAAAAGAATATGTAAAGGAACATGCTAATGGAATTTGTCAATTATGTGATAATAAAGCTCCCTTTGAAGTAAAGGGTAAACCATTTTTACATGTTCACCATATTGAGTACTTATCAAGAGGCGGCGAAGACACAATTGAAAATGCAATTGCAGTTTGTCCAAATTGCCACGCTAAAATTCATCAACTTGAACTTGAAGAAGACAAAGAAAAACTACTTCGTAAAGTCCAGGATCGGAATCTTTAATTTCTTAAGCAAGCTATAAATGCTTGCTTTTTTTATTAAAACATTTAATTTTATACTTCAGCTGAAATAAATTAATAATAAGCTACCCAATTAAAAGCGTAGTTCCATTAGCACAGTTCAGGTTAAATTTTGAACAATTGAGAAAAAAATTCTATTTTGATATTGGTTATATTATGATATAGTCATGAAAACTTTAAAAGAAAAAAATATTCAACGAGCATTATGGCATATTAAGCGTCATTGTATAAATATAGAGAACAATTATGAAAATGAATTGAGCAAAACTGAGTTATTACATTTGAAATCTAGTGTTGAAACACTAAGTCGAATTTTGAACAATGAAAAGCCCTATCCAAATTTGGAAATAGATGACGTATTTTAAAATATTTATTACACTTTTATAACTACCAGCAACTTTAAATCTAGTTATAAGCTTTATCAAATAAAAAAGCACCCAAGAGATTCCTCCTGGATGTATGTAAACGTTGATATATTCATGCTGACCCACATTTTGAGAATTGTGATGCTTTACGAACTTGTTTAAAACCTGGTTTGACAAGGTCTCTTTTCTATGGTTCAGTCGGTATAATTGTGAGTTCACTATGTTCATTTACAAAACTATACATTGGTACTCCAAAACTCTCTCCAGATATATTTTCATATAGAGCTTTTACAAAAATTCTAGCCATTCACTAGATGGTTCTACAGCATCATCAGTCTGAGAAGTGAAGCACATTTGAAGAATAAGTTCCATTATATCTAAATCGAATGCAATGAATTATCCTCTCTAAATAAATGAATAGTTCTTCTGATTATAAATTATTAATGAAAAATTGGTTTATTCGGCTCTCAGCTGCACTATATAATCATAGGTATCTTTTTTTAATTTTGAAAGCGGGTAATTTAAATAATCATTAAAACCATCATTTGCAATCTCTCCAAATATCATATAATCGAAAAATTCTTCTGAAAATTCCTTTCCTATATTACCTCTATCTCCCAAAAGATTAATTAAATAATCACGATATTCTTTACAATATTCCGTCTCTTTCCTAAACATTTCAGCAACATCTTTTTCATGAATTTCATAAGCATCTTCTAATTTTAAAACATTATTTTCTTGAGATTTGTCACCAAAATATAACTGTAACTTGGAAGAATCACTTGATAGATCCACCTTAAACATAACTTCTTCATCAGAATTAACTTTAAAAGGACAAAAGTCATAACTTTTACTGTTTTTTATTCTGTTACACGTACTGCAAGATGGGATTAAATTATATAAACTTAACGCAAAGAAAGGGTAAGTTTGTTTATCATAGTAATGATCAAATTCACAACCAGAACTATCATCACGAGAATTAATATAATTTCGATTGCAGTAGGGACAAACTGTGATACCTAAGTCCTGAATTAGACTAATATTATTTTTCTTAATTTCATTTTCAGGACACTCAATCTTTTTAGTAAAAAATCTTGTGTAATAGTTTCTAAAAGTATTTAACTTTTTAGAATTTACTTTGTTATTCATTATATCCTGAGATCTATCACTATTTATAGCATCATGAAGATTTTCAAGTTCATCAAATGGCATAGTAAGTAAACTCTTAAAATCTGTTACGCGCTCCGTCTTATTTTGCTTTTCAAGTATTTCATTTAATAAATTTACTACAAATGTACCTATACCATTTGGGGCAAGAATTCTAGAGTTTTGACTTAAAATATAGTCATAATATCTTTCCAATTCCCTTTCGCTATATAATGTCGTTATTCTTATCATTTTTTCCTTCTTGAATTTTTTTTATTTGATCTTGATACCATTTTATTTGTTGTTCATATTTTGAAATTTGATCAACTTCTTCACTCCAATTTGCATTTCTTATTTGTAGTTTTAAATGTTTACGAATTATATCCTCTCCAATGCTCTCTACAAAGTCTTCAAAAAATTGTTTGATCTTTTCTGTAGGGATTTTTTCATCAAAGTTCAAGTTATATTTCTTAACAAAACCTTAGAACTATATAATTTCTCCATTCTCTTATCACTAAGAGTCATTCCAATTTCTATAATCTCATTCGTAAGGACTGAAAAAAATTTCATAATTAAAATATTTGTTATAATCCTCGAATTCCTATCTTGAAAATTTTTTTCTAAAATCTTTTCTACTCTTTTTAAACTTTTATTTAAATATTTTTTTAATGGGTCTCCGCTAAAATAAGATTTTTTGTATTTATGTATTCCTTCGCCAGCTGGAGTTAATTTTATACATAGTCTTTTATTAGAAAACTTAATTAGATCATTTAATTTCCCACTATCTTTATTATGTGACTTTTCTTTTTTAAAATCTTCAATTATTACTTTAACTTGATTAATTGAATCCTCTCTATTTAAATATATTAGATTCATTTTTCTTAACATCGCTGAGGTTGAAACATCAAAAGAATAATCTCTCAATTTTTTTGAGTCTCCCAACTCTACCGAAGCAGAAAATTTTACAACAGAATATTTACCTTCATCAGTCCCACTCTCATACGATATATCTAGAAAATTACTACTATTTTTCTCAATTATAGAATTTAACAATCTTGTTTTCCCTACACCGTTTTCCCCAACAATACAATGTAGTGAATCAATTTTATCATAGTAATTAAAACTGCCACCAACATTTTTAAGACTAAATTTTATAGGGATCTTATAATCTGAATTCATTTTAAATCTCCTTCACTATACATTCAAAATTAGTTTTAATACAATATTCAGAAAAGTTTCCTAAGACTTTATCTTTACTTATTCCAAGTTTTAAAGCACCTTGAATAGGTCCTATTTTATCATCCAAATCAATAATTCGTCTAAAGCCTATACCATTTTTATAACACTCTATAACTTTCTTAATATTAGATACGCCTGGAGAAAAAGAATGTTCCTCAAACCACTTTTCTTTTTTTCCACTTTTAGGATAAGGGATAAATATCCGAATTACATTTTCGAATATAAGTTTGTACTTCCAACTCTGTCTTCCTGCCCAAATGTAATTTAAAACATTAGACTCAGAAACTTCTAAAATTGTTGCTATATATATTGCTGCGTTATTACTTGTAATAAACACAATGTCACCCTTTTGTGGAGGGTTATTTTTTAAATTATTATCAAATTCGCTATATCCCCAGATAGAGAATGACTCTTCTTCACTTTCAGTAATATCTTCTAAATCTTTATTCTCTTCTTTTAATGCTGAAATAATAACATCTTTTGATATTTTATTTTCAATCGTATTGAGGAAGGGGGAAGATAGTCCTGTTCCCCCAGCCATTACAAATATATTTTCATCTGCCATAATCAACCTCATAAACTAAGAATTAATAAAATTTATAATCGTCAAAATCGTTTAGTTTTACCTTTTGATAAAACGCTTACATATCGATTATACCATAATACACGGTATCAACTATAAATATTTTTTTCCGAAAAATAACTATTTTCCCGAAAGAAGTAAACCAACCTTAAAAAATTACTGTATTACATCTGTAATATTTCTTTGATATAATACAAGAAAAGGAGTTAAGCAAATGAAAAGATTTATCACATTACTTTTAGTGTCTCTATCTGCAATTTTATTAATTGCATGTTCCAACCAATCAAGTAATTCTTTAGATGGTGAATACTATTGGATAAACGAGAGTAGAAATGAAGTCGCTTTTACCATTTCAGGTAACAAAGGAACTATCAATAAAGGAGAGGCTGATGCTTTTACAATTGATAAAGATAATTCAACAATCGAATTGACGGGCTCAAATATCATTAGTCGAAAAGAGAGCTACACCTTTGAAGATGGCGTGTTCACTGTCGATATTTCAGGAACGAAACAAGACTATTACAAAAAGGACAGTGAAGCATATAAAAATGCCTTGAAGAAATACAACAATAAGTAAAATTTTCAAGCTATTCGTTAGTCTTTATACAACAAAAACGCTTTAATTTTGAAGCGTTTTTGTTATCTCTCTAAAAATAAGGTCAAAGATTTCTCTTTATTTATTTTTTAGTGCTTTTCAGACTATATTTTGATCATTTGAGGAAATAAACATTATTTTTGAACGTTTATCTGATAAGATAGGAGTATGAAAAATTTAAAAGAAGATAACATTCAAAAATCCTTATGGCATATCAAACGACATTGCGAGAATATAGAAAAAAATGCTGATGATCGTAGAAGAAAAATTGACATCTTCCATCTGATGGAAAGTGTCGAGATACTAAAACGAGTTATAAACGATGAAAAACCCTATCCGAACTTGGATAGGGAGGAAGTGTTTTGAAACATATTTCACTAAATTCTAGTTCATACTTTTTGTAAAATCCATTTTCACAAGTCTGGGTTTCAAGTAATTTTAGATTAGCTTTATCTCGATTATCAACAAAGTCCGACATCTTTTTCATTCAAAAATTTAGAATGAGTTTGATTGAAGGAAGGGAAATATCAAATAAACAGCTTACCGGTTAATCTCCGTCAATGTGCAAAATCCATTGAAAATTTATCGGTTATAATAATCTCAAACGGAATACTTTTCCCATAACAAATTCCATTCTTGACTAGATATGCTTCTACATAATGTCTACCAGTGTAAAGAGTACTTTCTTTTCTAACTCTTTTACCTTCTACTAACTCAGAATTGTAAAATCCACCTCGTAAAGAATTTGCTAATTCAGCTTCCCTGCCTGTATTTGTCACTTGCCACCAAATCTCATACCCTAGTATACTATTAGCCTGTACTTCAAATTTAAGACTACCATGTTTATTCAATTTTGTTCCGCTTTCAATCTTTTTCCACCTAAATCCTTTATATAGATAACTTGCCTTTATTGATACATCTTCTATCAAAAACTCTTTCCATTTTGAATTTTGATGATGACTTATAGAATTGACATTAACAATTGGGAATTGTTCTCCACTATTCTTAAATAAGCTAGTCCTTATAAATTTTATTTTATCTAAATAAGATAAATTATAATTTCCTACATTAAAATCTAATTTAAGTTGTTCCAACCATTTTTCAAATGCTTCAAAATAGCTACTATCTTTATCCCATTTATTAGATAGAACTTCGTCCTTATTTACAGGATTATATACACAAGGTTTTCCATCTCTAAAATCAATAGCATCCTTCAAGTGTTCAATAACATAGTTTATAATATCTAAAAAATCACTATAAATTGTACTGGCAGCCTGATATTGCTTTGCTGCTAATGTCGTGATGATTATAGAACTTGGTTTATATTCAATATCTTTTTCAAAACAAACCTCAGCATGTCTTTTCAAGATTTGAACAATCCTTTGCAAGGGAGTTCTAACTCTATATTCAGGAACTTTTTCAATAGATGCAGAAAATCTTTTAGCAACTTCTTTATGATAGATAGCGAACTTTGAAAGATCTCTAAACCACTTAGCGTACTCTTTTGGGTTACTTGTCTCCCAATTAGAAGTAATTTCAAAATAGTTTTCATGAGTTTTATCCGTGATTGCTATAAACCCATCATTTTTTTCGTTTAAAGGGACTGACGGCAGTATGTCTATATGAAAATTGCTTTCATCAACATATTTTAATGTCCAGCAGCGTTTGCTTTCCTCTGGCCCACTGGACATTGACTGAGCCTTAGCGTAACTCTTAACAATTTCCCCAAGATTATTTTTCAAAGAATATTGAGATTGGTCGTTTCTTCTTAACTTTGTGAAGTTGCAAACTATATCAATATCAAAAGCTCCATCTTCTGTTAATGGCTTGATGGCTGTTCCCAATTTAAACGATCCTTGCAAGTATATATCTGGGCTATTTTTGCTAAGTTCTGAATTTTTGATATAGTTAGCAATAGAATTGTACCTATTAGTAGCTATTTCATATTTCGAATACGAAACATCCAATTCTTCCATAATTGATTTAATCTCTTTTGAGATAGTAATATCTGTCAAAGTATCTTCCTCCTAAACAATATACTTCGAGGTTGCAGAAATCTTTTTAGAAAGTCCGTCTTTAGCAAAACAATTTTTTTCTATATCCTCAGCCTCTATTAGAAAATAATCATCATTTTCTAATACTTTGTCTAATATTTCTGTAGGTATTCTTGCTTCAAAAATGTCAAATATTTTTAATTCATCCATTTGAAAGTAAGTTGAAAACATGATTGGTTCTTTGACAGTTTTTAGATATTCAACTTGCGACTTTGTTACTAGGTCCTCTATAGAAATTCCAGCAGGTTCTAATTCTTCAATAAGCTCTCTAATTACAGTTACTTCCCTATTTTTTCTCGTATCAAACCAGTTAATAAACTGTACAAGGTGCTTCCCTTTTGTTATTAATCTTAGATCTCCACCTTCATAAAATCGAGTCTCAGATTCATCTTTCAACTCTAATTCTTCTTTTAGCCCTTTGAAGGAATCATGATATTTATAAACACCTCCTATAGGTTGATATTGGTCTATTCTTCTCCCTTTTATCAGCAAATAGCGGCCATTAGTCTGTTTAATTTGAAATAGGTAAGCACAACTCAATCTTATATCTTTGTTCCATCGAATAAGAGATTGAGACCATATTTTAATTCTACGTCTATTATTAAATATTGTCGATACAAGAAAAGTAATAACCGCAACAATTAGATTAACAATTAAGTCATGTAATATCTCCAAAACTACTCCTCCACTTCAAACTTCGTAGACTATTGACCAAGTTCACCGAGGAAGGAATCAATGTCTGACTTTTGGTTACTATGATTATAAAATTTAGTCTGAATAGCTCCAGTTCACCAGTATGCTTCTTCGCCACTAAGTCTACGCCTATATCGATTTTAGGAATTCTATAGCTATCTGGGACATCAGCCAACATCCAAACACCTATGAATTCATTCTTGTAGGTTGGTTCATTCTTTAAACATGCACGTACTAGATATTCAAAATAGGTCCCGCGACCAAGTTGTGTTTCCGCTAATTCATCAATTTGTGCAATTAGTGCTTCAAAAGTCATACGCTTCTCCTGTATGCCAAGAGACCTATAGGATTGTTTAAGTATGTCAGTACTTAACTAAATGCCCCATAGCTGATCATAGTTAGAACTATTATAACCTTTTAAAGTTCAAAAAAATAGCATTAACTGCATAGTAATGCTATTTTGAACCTATATACCAATATTTTCTGATTAAGTTACTATCTTGTCCACTTTCTATTCGGAAGTAAAAATAATGGTTCCATCCATCTTTAGAATTCTCTTTATTAAGTTTGAAGTAGTTTTTCTGATTCATTGCCATTGTTCTTAGGATGTCATCAATTAAGAAGGTCAAAGGCACATTCATCGCTGAATATTTTTGGAAGTCTTCTTCGAATCGGATATAGCCTTCTGAGAAGTAATCCATCTGCAATTTATTTTCATAAAGTTCTTTTCTACTCATAGACAACCTCTTCTAATAGTTGAATGTCCAGGATGTCTTCCACTTCAATCAGTTGGCATCCTTCAAGTGTTTTGATGGATATTGCCTTTACTGCAATTTCCCCCACCTCCCCAATTAAGGTTGTTTTTTTAGCTTTTTGTTTGACTATAAAGCGCCCCTTTAAATTCCCAACATAGAGCTGAGAAAGTAATAATAGTTTTTCTGTTCTGTTCAAGTCACTGGTTAGATCGACACGATATTTTTCTTCTCCTAGTGACGTGGTATGTTCAGATAAAAAGAAGCCCATCCATTTTTGCATACCTGAGTCTTGATATTCTCGGGCTGACTGATAGGGTAAATAGGAACGATCAATCATTTTAAACCATCTAGTCCACCAGCAGAATGACCTCCAATTAGTTTACTTCTAGCGATGCTTCTTGATGCTGACTCAAGCGCATTGGCTTTTAAAAGTGAAGTGAACCCAAACTGATCTCGTATGCTGTCAATCGCTGATTGGAGCCTTTCTTCTTTTTCTATTTTTTCAACATCATCAAATAAAGAAATGAGTCCAAACGATTCATCCACCAAACCCGAATAGTTAACGGCAATGTTCCTTACAGCACCTGAACTGTATTTCTGATGAAATAACTGTAAAACTACATTAGTTAGCGTGTCCGTATGATTAGTTGGTTCAATCTTTTTTTGTGTGTTAATTGATTTTTTATTTTCCTGTTTGGAATAGCCTACATGAACAGAGACGACAGTTGTTTTCTTACCTGCTCGTCTAAGACGAATAGCAACCTGTTCTGCCATCTCTCGAAGAACAATCTCAATATCCCGTTGCTTGACATAATCTCTTGGTAAGACTTGGGAGTTACCTAGTCCAGTGCTCTTTGGTTTATATGGATTATTAACATTGCTTTCATCTACTCCATTTGCGTAAAACCAGAGACGTAGCCCTACTACTCCCAAAGACTTTTTTAGTAAGTCGGGATTACTATTAGCAAGTTCCTTAACAGAAAAGATTCCCAGGTCATTTAATCTCTTTTCCATACGATGACCAATCCCCCAAAAATCCGTCATATTAGGAATTGCCCAAACCTTGCTTTCTACGTCTTCATAAGACCAATTAGCACGCATGGTGGGCATTTTCTTAGCTTCATTGTCTAGGGCTAGCTTAGCAAGCAAGGGATTACTATTTGACATACCCACAGTTGAGTAAATACCTGTCTTTCGCCAAATATCCTTTTGAATCTTAGCAGAAATCATATCCAATTTATCTTTTCGGGATATGGTCTGATCGCTAACAAAGTAGTTAAGAGAAGTCGTTAGGTCAATAAATCCCTCATCAATTGAATAAGGGTATATTTCATTGGGGCTACCGTAATCTTTGAAAACTCGTTGTATTTCCATATTAACCTCAATGTACTTGTCCATTCGAGGTGGAACGATAAAGGTGGTCTTCGCCCATTCCTCAATATAGCGTACAAAGTCTGGATCCGTTGGAAGTCCCTGTTTTTTTGCATTATAGAAAGAAAATTTTCTGGTTTTAACGTCAAAAGGTAAATCATAAGCCCGACCAACATTCTTTTTTCCAAATACTTTCTTAAACATAGGTGATGATGCCAATATTAATCCAGCAGAATTATCCGCTCGACTCATCACGCAGAGGGAGGTTTTAAGAGGATGAAGCCCTCGATCCACACACTCAACGCTTGCATAGAAGGATTTCATATCAATAAAGGCAATATCACTGACAGGCTCTTTTGAATAGTCAATGATTCCCATAACCTAGTCCTCCAGAGGCATAAAGTTTCCGACAATTTTTCCGACAATCCGAGGATCATCGTCATAAGGAGCAAATTTGTCTTTGTATTTTTTATTGATGGAAACGAGGCGTAAGCCGTCTTCTTCCAAGTAGACACGCTTGATATAGGTCTGCTCATTCCAAACAACTGCATAAACTGCCCCATTATAATCAAAGCCTGTCTCACGAATAAGGGCAACGGATCCATTCGGGTATTTAGGATCCATAGAGTCCCCTGAAACCCAAGAGGCGAAATCATGTCCTAACTCCTCATTATAGTAGACCGTATCGTATTCTTTTTCTCCATAGATAGTGGCTCCAAGACCAGCAGACATTTCTTCATAGACCCGATATTCATAACGTGGTTCAGCAATAGGGACCACCTTCTTATTCTGTTCTTCTGTAACTAAGTCACGAGCATAAGACACAACTTGTTCTTTTCCATTGGGTGAGAGGACATTATAGAGTCTGACAATCTCTATCTCAGTGAAATAGCCTTTGGGGACGTTCAAAAGTTTCTCTAATAATGCCACTTTCTCAGTAGAAGGTTCTTTGACTCCACGTTCCCAAGCAGAATAGGCTTGATAGCTAATTCCTAGCTTATCTGCAATATCTTTTTGTGTTAGTTTTAGCTCTTTCCTCCGAGCTTTTAATTTTTCTGGTTGATACATGTTTCTCCTCACATGACTAATAATTCTAAATTTGCCTTTCTTCTAGCTTCTGTCTCTGATAGTTTGTTGCTATCCCACACGTAAGCTAAAGATTTTCCCTTATTGTAAACAAGCCACACTTTAAAATACTTTATCTTCCTGATTTCATCCCATCGTGTCTGGTCAAGCAATTCTGGTAGTTCTTGACTCGTCACGAAATTGGTTTGTTTCAATCTCTTCTTTAGCCGTGCTATAAGCGAGGGTTGATATTGATTGAACTCTTCAATCAATATTTTTTTCAGCTTATGAAAGTAATGGTGAAGGGAGGCGTTTTGACCGTCTAGGTATTCATCTACTGCCTGCTTGATGGCTGATTCAGTATCCACTTGATAAACTCTCAACAAGTCAATCAGCCGAAAATAAAGTGCCTGCTTTGAAACTTCTAGATCCTCTTTGATCTTTTGGAAAGAATCGCAAGAGTAGTAAATCTTGGATAATAGCACAATATCAGGCATCAGAACAATAGCTGAAAATACATTGGCTTCTCTCTCTATAATAGATTCCTGATTATCCACTGATTCTGTAAAATAAGAACCATCGTGTTTCAAGATAAAGTGGCCTAATTCATGACACAAGGTAAAGTGACGCTTGGTCACTGGATTGTCTTGCTCATAGGAAAAACTCGTCCCTAGTTTATCAATAACTGTCAAACCTTCAATTTTATGATTTGAAAAGTGGTGACTGATGACTTGAATGTTATTCTCATGAATGCAATAAGCAAAATAATAGTGAAAGTGATAATTCAGAATCGAAATTTCCTCCTTTTTCATAAAAAAGTAGAGGGTTTGTTTTGTGATTTCACTTACTCGTAAATATAATTCATCCAATGAATAACACCTCCTTTAAATCTCAACATCTGACAAACTAAACCAGAATGGTTGAGTTTATTATACAAAAAAAGTAGACAATTGTCTACTGAAAATTCTAAAATATATCCTCAAACTTAGCAGAATCAATCTCTGATCTTCTAGCAAGAATCTTTTCCTTAATTATGGATATCAATTCATTCGGAGATTTATTTGCTAACGAATCATACATTATAAATATCAAAAATTCATCTGATATCAAACCATCTGAAAAATCAAATCTATTATATTCATCATAGTTCGTTTGAAAGTCCTTACGTAAAAATTCTTCTGAGATTAAACGTTCTGATATATCACTCCTAGCAAATTCATCGATTAACTTTAAAATATTATTTCCGACGTTAATCTTATACATCTGATCTAGATTATATAATCGTTCAAACCAATACTTTAGTCTTAGATATTGATTCTCATCTTGTATTTCAGATTCATCAAAAGATGTTAAATGAACATTTACCACGATATCCCCCCTAGATGCATATATATAACATTTTATATACTTTGCTAAAGAAACTCCATGAAAATACGCATTAAAAACACCTGTCGATTCATCTTTACCATATCCATGACGTTTTCGCTTATTACAGGTCCAGCAAGTTGTAACAAGATTACAGGGAGTTATAGCAAATTGAGGAAATTTAGACTTTGGTAAAACATGATCTAAATTTTTATCATTAAATCCCCACCGCTTATCACAAATAGGACATCTATCTGGAGTCAGAGAATATAGTCTATCCTTATAACCATGACTATCCTTCATACAATAATTGAAAATACCTTCCATTTGTTTAACAGTTATACCATATGCATCGTCCATCTCTTCCATAGTATACAATTGATGTCTATTGTCAAGATAGATTCCCTCATACAACTCTAGCTGTGCTTTCCACTCTGCTGAATCTACTTGTGTGAAAACATCCTTGATGTTCTGATCTTCCTTATTTGAAGAATCAGTGATTGCAGTATCACATACATCAGAAACTTTAAAATCCGGTTCGTCAATCTTCTTCATTTGTTTTTAATTCCTTCGATAGCCGTAATATAATTCTTGCTTCACTGCCCAAAGCGGCTTCAAAACTATCTGAAATTTGTTCTTCATCTATTTTATCTTGTAATACTTTATAGAAACCTGTATTTCTTAAGTCAGTACCAAAAATAGTATCATTAATAAAGCTAACACTTTCTCCATAAGTTTTACTTGATAGTTTCACTATACTACCCCTATGTCTATCAAAATCATATTTTAACTTCCTGATATTTGTATTAGGTATTTCCTGAAGTACGATTGCAGAGTGGGTTGCTAATAAACAAACACCATTTCCTTCCTCAACAATTTCTTCTACTGCCCTAATATACGCCTTTAAAAGTGGAGGGTGTAAGAATAGTTCAGGTTCGTCAATAATTACAAGTGTTTTTTCAAAGACCTTAATAATCAAATTCAATAAACTCAGTAAAACTATTTTTTGACCAGAACTTAATTCATTAATTATTTCTTCTGATAAATTTCTCTCTTCAATCAATGGAAGAATTCGAATAAACAACGGATCAAAGGAAAATTTATCTATAATTTTTTTAGTTCTACTTTCATTTTTGGGGGTTGTTGCCTCCGTAAAAAGTGTTTTTATTTCCTTAGTAATATAATCCTCTAAACTAGTCGTCTTATTGAAATCGATTCCAATGAATTTATAATTTTCGCTATCTTTCTTTATAATTCCAGTATCAAAAGGACTATATGAAATTAATACAATTGACTCAAATTGATTTATATTAGAAGTAATATTATTAAATAAATCACTATTTTTTTTAATATAAAGATCAATCAAATTTTTTATAAAATAGGTTTTCCCAGCTCCATTATTCCCTACAATTGCATATAAAGTATCTGGAAAATATTCTAATGAATGTGGATTCTTGCTAAATTCTAAAACATTGTTTTCATTTTTATCGACAATACTAATTTGATATTCATCGATATATTTTCCACCCATACTCAATCTATGCAACTGATTTCTGATTTCACTTAAAGAAACACTACGTAAAAAAGAATGCTTCAATAAATAATAGTCCTCTATGGGATGATAAATTGAATCATGCTTAATTGACTCATCTAGTCTATTTAAATCATAAGCAATATCCCCCATTTTTTTGAAATACTCATCTTTTTCAGGTGAGGATAGAAAATTATTTAAAAATTCATAATACTCTTTATCTCCAAGTGAAATCAGATTATATCCTTCATCTTGAACAAGAATCGATTGTAAGTCTATTTCCTTTTCATGCTGGTAAGGAATGAATGATATTTTAAGACTACCAAAATCGTAAATTTCACCTTCAATTTTTGCTGTCAATGCATACAATGTTCTATAGCCATAATCGTTCCAATGATCAAAAGCATAATAAATACCATCTCCTAGAGAACTAAAATCCTTATCAGTTAGAGGAAAATCTTTCTTCCATGTCTTACGTATAAAAGGATATTTTTCAAAAAAATCTATCATATTTTTAACCTCATAGCTTGTCGAAGCTTCACTTAAAGCAAGTCACCTTTTTTAAAGGCTTGCTTCCGTTCTTCCATAAACTCAATCAACTCTTTTTTAAAAATTTCCTTTTCTTCTTCGGTCAGTCCTTTTGAGTTCATACGGAAAAGTAATTCAATATTGTCTAATTCATCTGATTCTTCGTCTAAGTTCCCAACCAGATAATCAACGGACACATTTAAAACTTGTGCAATTTTAACGAGATTCTCCTGTGTTGGTTTTTTTACTCCACGTTCCCATGAAGCGTAAGCAGGTTGCGAAATTCCCAGTTTTTCGGCAACTTCAACTTGAGTAAAGCTTGCCTTTTTTCTTAGTTCTTTTAAGCGTTCCGAAAAGTCCATTTTTAAGCCTCTAAAAATTTTAAAAATTTTTCCAAAAACCTCTTGACAAATATAACCAATGGTTATATAATATAAATATAGCCGATAGTTATATTGGTTTTAAAAATAATAATGCTAACTTCTAGCATCACGATCTTTGAAAATTAAATAAAAAGTGCGTCTGACAACCAGAGGACTGATTGCCAAAACTACACTAAACTTCGTACCTTTATTGTAAACGTTTTGGAAAGAAAAGTCAAGTCTGTTTGATGGTTGAAGTGAAGATTTAAAACATTTTTGTGGACTTCCACGCATTTCGGACTTTCGCACTTTTCCGAATAGTAAAGTGAACTGGCTTCGCCAAAAGGCGTAAGAGAATCTTAAGGGTATGACAATGACTACCTGATGAGATTGGCTGGGAAAGCGATGGTAATTCATGCAATGCACCTTGCTAAACGTTGCCACCGTGAAGGAAGAATCCTTCAACCAAATAACTTTTCTCTACTGCTGTCTATCTAATTTACTAGATAGATTTACTCTAGCTACTAAGTCCATTTTCTTAGTAGCTTTTTACTTTTACAATAAAGGAGAACATATGACTAACTTTTTTCGCACAACAATGTGAACGAATTTATAAAAACTACATTTTCACCTATGATATCTTTTCTACATCTGAACAACTCCAGGGACAACTCTATCATCAAGCCCAGAAGGATTTAGATAAACTTGCCAACCAATCACTGCTTACTGGCTTTTCTCAAGGTGAAGTACAATTTTATAGCAGAATGTTTAAACGAAAACTTTTTACTCATTATTACTCACGAGTGAAGCAACTAGCTTAACTCTTTTTATTTTACACTCAGAAAGGAAATACTTATGATTCCAGAAACACTTGTCATGCTACCAGAATTTATCGGTACTGCTTACTACGAAAAATTGGGAAATGCCCCACGCTATGTCTTCGGAAAAGAAGGCAAATATCAACGCCACGTGCTAAACAATGAACAACACGGAGCCTTCCACGTGATTACACCAGCTTCTGCTACTGTCTTTCCAGAAGATGCTCTAGTTGAAGTGGTCAATCCAATTTTCCTTGCAGACACTTCCCTAAACGGAAATTCCGTTGCCCCAGCGCTCAATGTATTTGCTGAAAAATTGGTTTTGAAAAAATAAAAAAGAATAGGAGAAAACATACATGGCTAAAATTGGATTAAACTACGGAGAAAAACTTCAAATTGCAGACAAAACCTATCGGGTAATCTCAGAAGGTCTAAATATCCCTCAAGTCTTTGGAAAACTTACCTTCCGAGGTATTGAAGGAACAGATACCATCTATGAAATTGACCGTTCCCAACGCAATCCTGACGGCTCCTACGTTCAGGTTAATACGGGGGAAATTCGGGGTGTTGTGGTAGGAATTCATTCTTCAGTCCAACACGAAACCCTCTTTTTCACTATTGCCGATATGGCGGAGTCTGAAATCGAAGACTTGGGACTCAAATACCGTGAGGAAGTGGAGCTAGAAGACATCGTCGTAACCCATACTCACGTTAACCGCAACGATATCTACAAGCTCTTTGCTTCTAAGATTAAGAAAAAAGGGGCAAGTCCTAAAGACTCTAAACCCGTAGAAAACAAGAAAGAAAACTAGGAGGTGACATATGAAACTCTTTACCTACCGTGGACAAAGAGTTCAAGTCTATCATCGACATATCAAGGCAATCACTTGGTTTATCTTGTGGTCGCCTTTTTTATTTGCCTTAGCTTACTACGGCTATCAACATCACTTGGAACTACAAGCCCAACCCTTTCCCAAAACCTACTACTTAGTTGCCTTTGCCTTACTATCCGCTCTTATCTCTCAAATCCTGAATTGGATTTGCTACGAGAAACTACTCGCTTTTCAAAAACTCAATAACTTGCGAATTCTCTCTCGTTTTCTCTTAGAAAACAACCTCTATCTAGTCAAGAAAGTCAAACGAGAGAAAAGGACGATAGAGAAAATCAGGCTTCCTCAAGTCTATCTTAAACAATCTCGTTATAGTTTGGAAGTCAGTTTTATCTTAGAAGGCAATAAGTTTCAAGATCGATTTCTCAATCTTGGGGCAACACTTGAAGTCATGTTTAATGGTGACTTTCGAAATAAAACCTTTGATAAACGTTTTATTAAGTACGATATCGCCATCAATCGTATTGATAGCCGTATTGGGATCGACCAAGTAGTGGTTGACGGGTCAAAACTCCAACTTATGAAAGATGTTGTTTGGGACTTCATCGAAGAACCACACTTACTGATTGGTGGAGGGACAGGAGGAGGGAAGACGATTCTTCTCATGTCAATCATCTATGCTCTTGCTAAGATTGGTTTCATAGATATTTGCGATCCGAAAAATTCTGACCTATCTGGTTTGAAAAAAATTCCTGTCTTTCATGGTCGAGTCTTTACCAGTAAGGAAGATATTATCCAGTGCTTTAGGGAAAACGTGGAGTTCATGGAAAAACGCTATGAACTCATGTCTACCTCTCCCAAGTTTCAAGCTGGGAAGAATTTCACTTATTACGGGATGAAGCCTAAATTCATTCTGGTAGATGAATGGGCAGCACTTATCGCTAAAATCGAACGTGATTATAGCCTACAAGCAGAAGTCACCGAATACCTTACTCAACTAGTCCTAGAAGGCCGTCAAGCTGGGGTTTATGTGATTTTTGCCATGCAACGTCCTGATGGGGAGTTTGTCAAAACTGCTCTTCGGGATAACTTTATGAAGCGCCTCTCAGTCGGTCATTTAGAATCAACAGGCTATGACATGATGTTTGGTGATGCCAATAAAACCAAAGAGTTTAAAAAACTGGATAAAATTAATGGTATTAAGATAAAGGGGCGGGGCTATATCGCAAACAACGGAGACTTGGCTGGTGAATTTTTCTCTCCTTATGTACCATTGGACCGGGGCTTTTCTTTCTATGAAGCCTACTCGCAAATTCCCATTTTAGAATTTGAAGGAGAAGAGTTTTCTGTCTTTAAAGACTATAACTCACTAGTCCCAACAAAAGAACTAATAGAGGAGGTAGAACAGGTAGAAAACCATGTCAACCAACGACCTCTAAAAGATTTTGCGGAAGAGCAGGAACTAAAAGTCGCAACGCTTCGAAAGATTATCTATCTCTTAGAAGAACAAGGAATAGATTTTGGCCGTTCTGACTCGGCTATTTTGGTGACTCCTCTTCAAGAAGAACTCCTTCTTGAAACTCTTCTCTGCTTTGAAGAGGGCGGACGAAGATCTTATGCCAAAGCCGTTCAGATGGTGCTTAGTCATCAGGAACTAGGACAAGGACAAGGGCAAGCCTGACGGCAAGTCAGGCGCAGACCGTAGCCCGAAGTTCCTAGTTTCTGATGATGAAACCCCCGATTTCTAATAGGGGGGTTACATTTGGCAAAATGGCAAAGTCCAACCCTCCTCATTCCTTGTAAGAGTTGGGATTGCGAATTTTAGAAAGTGTGTCACTTTGGCAAAAAAAGTGTGTCACTCATAAAAAAGGAGGTGTCCCCATGAATGGATAAAATCAGCCCATTCAATCTTAAGAAATTTCGTCAAGAAACAGGCATGAGCCAAAAACAATTTGCAGAAGCGGTTGACCTACCTACTAGAACCTATCGCTCCTACGAAGCTGGCGAAAGAGGATTGAGCATTGAAAAGTTCCGTGACCTAAAAGCCAAACTAGGCTTTCATAGAGATCATGAAAAGCAAAGTTTGCGTGCTCGGATTGACTACTTGCGAATCTCTTTTCCTGCTCTACGTGACTTAGAGTCTTTCTGTAAAAACTTTCTCTTCTGTCATCTGAGCGAATTTAGCGCTCAGGAGACACGGCTCATGAACTACACCCATCTTTGGCAACGAGGCAATATCTGGATTTTTGATTTCTTTGATAAAGCAGAAACCAAAGATTACCAATCCTGTCTTCAACTATCAGGGCAAGGGTGCCGTGAGTTGGAAGTACTCCTAGAATACAGGGGAATCACTTGGCAGGCCTTCCTTCAGAATCTCTTCTATGCTTATGAGGATTGCCGAATTAAGAGGTTAGATATTGCTCTAGATGAGCTCTATAAGGGCTTCGGAAAAGAAGATCAACAGATTCATCTACCTAAGTTGATTGAGAAGCTCTACGCAAAGGAAATTGTCCTCAACACCTTTCGGAAATGGAATGTAACAGGGGGCGGTTCTTTTATTGACAATGAGGATATGGAAGCTAATCATGGTTTGTCCCTCTACTTTGGATCAAGGCAAAGCCAACTCTACTTTAACTTTTACGAGAAACGCTATGAACTCGCCCGTCAAGAAAATATCTCCTTGGAAGAATCCTTGGAGATTTTTGGTATTTGGAATCGCTACGAACTTCGCTTTTCAGACCAAAAAGCACAAGGAGCTATCGAGGAATATATCAACGGTGTAGACCTTGGGGAAATCGCCCGTGGGGTTATCAATAATGAAATGCAAGTCTATGATGGAATCAATCAATTTGGAGCTTATAAGCCTGACCAGAAATGGCAACAACTTTTTGGTGGGGTAGAACCCTTGAAACTCTCAACCAGTCCCCAACCCTACTCTATTGAACGAACCATCCGCTGGCTGACCTATCAAGTAGCGAACTCTCTTGCTTTAGTTTCAGAAGCTGATCGTATCATGCAGACCGAATATATGAAGATGATACAAAATAGCGGGGAAATTACAGATCGTGGGAAGGCAATGTTAAAACTACTCAAAGCTAGTAAACATTATGAACATTAGAAAGGAAAACAACCAATGGAATACAAAGTTGAGATTAATTCACTAGAAAACTTTAAAGCTTGGTCAGGCGGATTAACAACTCTAAACACTGTTCGTGAACGTGGAGGATTGGATACCCTCACCATTATTTGTGAAGATATCTTCTGTGGGGATATCCCAACGGAAACTCAAATCAATGATTGGCTATGGTTTGATTCTGATTTTATCTTCCAAGCACTTGGCTATGATGATCTTCTAGAGGCTTCTTAAATTGCTTAAGAAAATCTATCAAGCAGACTTCTTTCTCTTACCTGAAAAAGAGTTTTGGCATTTCTACATTCTTTTAAGAAAAGGAAAGGAGTTCTACTATGAATGTGCTGGAAGATGCACCGAAAAGGAACCAAATTCTAAAGGCCTCTATAGCTACGAACATGCTTGCTTCACCTTAGAGGGACAAGTTCTTTCTCTCAATCAAAAGATGCGTCCCTCACTGATTGCTTACATCCAACAAACCATCAAGCAAAATCAAGAACAATTTAGAAAGGAACTCGAAATGGCAACAAAAACAACCTTCACCCGACAAGTAGAACAAGTCGCTAATGAATTAGGCGAATGTCTCAAAAAGAAAGATTATAAAGAATCTTGGACAAAAGCAGGTGAATTAAATAGCTTGCTGAAAAAAGAAGAAGCAAAGACTTTAGCTCCCCAATTACTGGAACAACTCCAATACGAGCTAAAAGGCTATTACTTTATCAATTCAGAAATGGAAAAACTTAATAAACGATTCTATGCAAAAGGAACCAAACTTATTGAGTTAGCCCAAGTGTAACAGGAGGAACTATGGACAATTTAAAATCCTATCTCTCAAAGGTGAGGCAATTTCTAGAACAATTTAAAAAGGTTGAACAGAAAAAGAAACCTCCAAAACTTAAAACCCTCACCAAAAAACATGTTAATCTTGCTGTAGTTGGCGGAACTTGCTGCCTTCTCTTTATTGGACTCATGGGTTCCATTCGAGCTATCACTCTATCCAATCAGGTTTCAAGTCTAAAAACAAGCATTGAAAACTTTGAAAAGGAAAAAGCAGACTCCCCTTCAACTACTAGGCAATATGACTACCGTCTACAATACTATCTAAACGATTTTGTTTATGCTTACTTTACCCTCTCACAAGAAAATAATAAGCAAACCGAACAAATTAATCATCTGAATTCCTTTTATGGTGCCCTTCCTGACACCAAGTCACAAGGGCAAGTCCGAAACCCTAGCGAGGTGATTTATTCGCAACTCATCACTGTAACAGATAAAGTGGCAACCTACCGTGTCAAATACAAGGAATGGATCAAAAAGGACAACAACACCGAGAAAAAGGAAATCACAACAGGATTTAATATTCCTTTTGAAGAAGTTAATGGTAAATATCGTATCGCTGGTCTACCTTGGTTCTCAAGTCTTGACTCCTCACAAGCAATTCCATCTTCAAAAAACGAGCAATTGACCCTGTCAGCAACTGATCGTCTATCGGAGGATGAACACAAGAAAGTAGATAAGTTTTTAACTGTCTTTTTCACCAACTACACTACAAATCAAGACAATCTGAATTTGATTGCTAAAGATATTTCTGTAGTCGCAAATACTACCTTTAAAAGTATTGACTACACCTATCTAAAAGAAGATGGAGAAAAGCTCATCGCAACTGTTCAAGTTACTTTTGAAGTAGGGGCTTCAACTCATTCAGAGAATTTCACTCTCACTCTTACTCAAAATAACGGGACATACTTTGTAGATGAGTTAGCCCACACCATCCCTATTAACTACGCAAAACAAGAAAAATAAAGGAGAACAACATGAACACAGAAAATCTACGAGCCTTCCTACAAGGAGATGCTGTTTGGGTACTAGGAGCAATTGCAGTCCTACTTGCAGTTAAAGCTTGGCGCAATAGCTCTTGGATCCAGCTTTTTTCAGTAGTTTGTTTTTATGCTGTCATTGTCTCACTCACAAAAGGACAAGACATTCTAAAAGCTTTTGGCTGGTTCCTTCGTCTCTTTGGGATTGAAACAGGACTCTAACTATGAAAGATGAAAAACTGTATGATTACGCCAAGGGGCTTAACGCCCCTTATTGGATTCAAGAGATAAAAACTAAAAAAGGCACTCGCATTTGGTACTTTGCTACTCCCATGCAACTGTCTTTTTTTATAGTCTTTATTATTGTCTTGGTGGCTATGCTCTTAGCCGGTGGTTTTATCCTTGTTCCTCTAGCTAAAGCCACCCACTCGATTTCATTAATTCTCTACTGGTTTATCCCTTATAAGCTAGCAAAATTTTATACAGAATACGAACCACATGGAAAGAAAATGCATCTTTTTCTAGCAGATTACCTAATCTACTGTTGGGATTTTAAACTCAATAAAAAAGCAATCTACCATGAAGATCGTATTGAACCGGTTGAAGAAATCGTCTTTGAGAAAACAAACCTTTAGAAGGGAGGAACTATGTCTCTAACACTAACTTATCCCATTCTACAAACTCATGACAATCTTGTCTTGAAACGGGATCGGTCAGTAATGGCCTACTACCGTATTCCGAATACCCCAATTACCATAACGGATGACGGACGGAAAAATAAGCACAAATTAACCGTTGCACAAATGATGAAGAAACTTCTAAAAAATCAATATTTTGAGGTTTCCCTCATTCCTAAGGATTATCTTCTAGAGGAAAAATTAAAGGACTTCTCAGAAGCGCTAGCGGATGATAGTAGAGAGCTCGGTGAAGAACTCCTCCTCTACACCGTTGACCATTTAACAAATGAAATGGAAATCCCTTATCAATTTGATTGGGTTATTGGAGTTAACCTAAGAAAACAAAATCATGGGCAAACAATCAAAGAATTAGCCCTTGAAAGCCTAACTGATTTTTCCGAAAAAATCGCTCAGGGGTTTGGCTACGAATATGAACTCGCTGAAAACTGGTATGAGGACTACTGTGCAGATGAGTTTACCATTTACCAAGCCCTCGCTCCCTTACGAGCAAAAGCCTTATCGGATGAGGAATTGTTCTACTACCAACGGATGCAATATCTCCGCTATATTCCCCACTACAAAAAGGAAGTCCTCGCCAATCGTTCCCAATTTAACATCACGGATACTCTAATCAAAGTTACCAAGGGTGGCTTTTTAAAACTAGAAAGTCCTTATGGTTCTTCTTTTGTTACCATTCTTCCTGTTGGAAAATTTCCTATTCAGTTTAACGGCTTTCATCTAGGAGAATTTGTCCAACGGCTTAACTTCCCAGTTGAATTGCGTATTAAGGCAGAATTTATTGATAACAATAAAATCAAAGGGAAAATGGGACGATCCAATACCCGCTATCGCAATATTATGGAAGAGGCAGAAAATACTGATACTGTCCAACAAGATGAAATCATCATGGGGTCACTTTCTCTAAAAGACTTAATGAAGAAGGTAGGAAATAAGGAAAATATCATCGAATATGGAGCTTATCTTATTGTATCTGCCTCCAGTATTGAACAACTACGACAACGTAGACAAGTAGTTCTCAATTACTTTGATGATATGGGCGTTGAAATCAGTGAAGCTAGCCAAGATGCACCCTACCTTTTTCAAGCCCTCCTCTATGGTCAGCATCTTCAAAAGAAAACGAGAACTTGGACTCATATGGTAACTCCTCGTGGTTTCTCAGAACTGATGCCCTTTACCAATAGCTCTTCAGGAAATCGGATTGGCTGGTATATCGGACGAGTAGACAACTGGACAGGGCGTTGGGATTCGATTGAAAAAGCTATCGAATCCTCCAAAAACATTGTTCTATATAATGCCACTGTCGGAAACAAAGAAGATATCGCTGGTAAAATCACTAAAAACCCACACATCATTATCACAGGTGCTACTGGACAAGGAAAATCCTTTTTGGCTCAGATTATTTTCTTGAGCGTTGCCCTGCAAAATGTCAAAACCCTCTACATTGACCCGAAACGAGAACTCAGAAATCACTACCAACAAGTGATTCACTCGCCTGAATTTGCTAGGCTCTACCCTGAACGTAAGAAACAGATTGAAGCATTTAACTTTGTCACTCTTGATAGCTCGCTACCATCTAACCACGGGGTTTTGGATCCCATCGTTGTTCTTGAGAAAGAACAGGCAGTCGAAGTCGCAAAAAATATGTTGGAATTTCTCCTGCAAGCTGTAGATGATGTTACCATGGATCAAAAGACAGCCATTACAGAGGCTATAAACATCATTGCAGAGAAAAGAGAGCAAGGTCAAGCTGTTGGATTTAAACAGGTCTTAGAACACCTGAAAATGGACGAGAAGGATGATATTGCTTCTGTGGGACGTTATCTAACTTCTATTGTCACGAATTCCATCTTGGAACTTGCCTTTTCAGATGGAACCACTCAAGGACTCAACTACGATTCCCGAGTCACCATTCTAGAAGTTAACAACCTTAAACTACCTAAAGATAATTCCACAAAGATTTCCGACCACGAAAGAAATTCTATTGCTCTCATGTTTGCGCTTGGTGCCTTTTGTACCCATTTTGGAGAGCGCAATGAAAATGAGGATACCATCGAATTTTTCGATGAAGCATGGATTCTGATGAAATCCGCAGAAGGAAAAGCCGTTATAAAAAACATGAGACGTATTGGGCGTTCAAAAAACAATACCCTTGCACTCATTACTCAATCTGTACATGATGCTGAAAATGACGATGACACGACGGGCTTTGGAACCATATTTGCTTTTTACGAAAAGTCAGAAAGAGAAGATATTCTTCATCACGTCAACCTAGAAGTCAACGAACAAAACCTAGAATGGATTGATAATATGATTTCAGGGCAATGTCTCTACTATGACGTCTATGGCAACCTGAACATGGTTTCTGTTCACAATCTTTTTGAAGATATTGACATGCTACTAAAACCTATGAAAGCAACAGTTTCTTCAAGTCTTGAAAATAAATACGCTAGTTAGGAGGTGAAACCATGCAAGAAGCTTTTGAGAAATTAAAAGGCGTTGATATTTTTTCGCTCAAGTCCTATATGGAGCCAACTGGGTTCGGTTCCTTTAACGGTGCATGGGTAATGATTAATGAAATCTTCGTCAATTTTTTCTTTTTCCTGCTCAATGCCATTGTCGGTTTCTTCTCTCTTCTCATTCGTATCTTAGAACAAGTGGATCTCTACTCCGCCTACAAGACCTATGTCTTTAACGGTGCAAGTTCTATCTGGGAGGGATTCACGACTTCAACCACTAACGGAGTTGGAAAAGATTCCCTCATTTCAATGTCCTTACTTATTCTTGGGATTTATCTATTTTATCAATACTTCTTTTCTAAAGGGAGTTTCTCAAGAACGGTACTTCATGTCTGTTTAGTAATTCTCTTAGGATTTAGCTACTTTGGAACAATCGCAGGAACTTCAGGCGGACTTTATCTGCTTGATACCATCCACAATGTTTCAAAAGATGTCTCCTCAAAAATTTCCAAAATTGAAGTCAACTATGATAAAAATAAGTCAATCAAAATTGGCGATTCAATGGCTGATAGCTATATTGCTGAAACTTCCTATAAAGCCTATATCTTTGTAAACACTGGTCAAGAAAACGGCAAATACAGGAATAGTCAAGATGGAAAAGAAGAGGAATTTGATAATAGTAAAGTATTAGGTACTTCTGATTCAAACGGAAACTTTACAGCAGTAAAAGCGAAAGAGCGCTCTGACTATCTAGATAAAATCGGAAATGGTGCTAATGAAGATGGCGAAAAGAACCGCTGGGTTTCTGCGATGCCTGACTTCATCTTTATTCGTATGTTTTATATCATCTTTAAAATTGTAGAAGCCATTGTTTTAGCTATCCCAGTTATATTGATTCAAATTCTAAATATCCTTGCTCAAGTTCTAGTTCTCATGATGATTTTATTATTCCCAATTGCTCTTCTTGTTTCCTTTATTCCTCGGATGCAGGATTTGATTTTTGGGGTTCTTAAAGTCATGTTTTCGGGCTTAGCTTTTCCAGCAATTACTAGCCTCTTAACACTATTCATCTTTTACATTGAACAATTAGTTGAAAACTTGGTAACGTCTGGCTTCGATGATATTTTGAAGACTCTCCCTTCTCTCCTACTTTTTGGACTCGTCTTTAAACTCTTAGTTTCTGTTGCTTCTAAAGCCATGATTTTTTTCCTCCTTTGGAAATACAAGGCAGAAATTATTCAGTTTGTTCTTGGTTCTAAAGCTCGTATGGTAGCAAATGATATCGGAAACAAGGTCACAGAAACGGTTAGCCAAACAAAGGAATTAGCTTCACAAGTACCAACTAAGGCTCTTTCATCTGCTCAAGGACTAGGTAATTTTGTCCTTTCTAGTGCTGGATACGGAGTTGGGGCAGTCATGAATGCAAGGAGCCAATTCCAACAAGTTGGGTCATTCTTTACTAGCAAGCAACCAGATGAGGAAGAGCATTTACCACCCATAGAAACAGAGCAAGTACAAGAAGATGGGGCTAAATTATATCCTAGGGTTCAGCATAGCACGAAACAACAAGGAAAAACACTTTCGTCTAACTTTGCACCAATTTCGCAACCAAACAATGAAAAAGTCACCCCAGAAGAAGAATTTGAAACTCTCAAGGAAGAATGGATTTCTCCTATCAAGCAATACCGTATCAATCGTATAGAGGCAAAACTAGAAGATTACAAAGATCCTCAATCCATGTTTAAAGCGCAAGGTTCAAACGCCTTTACCCGTGCATACAGAAAAACTATGACAAGGGATGATAAAATCAAGGCTAATATTGAACGCAGAAACAGACTAACCGAGAGACTAAACCAATTACGAGGAGAAGCAAATGAACACAAAAATTCGTTCTAAAACCTCATTCCCAAGAGTTCTAGAAGATACACTCTATCAAGCCTATCAAGAAGGAAAACGCTCAGTCGATTTCCTTCTTTTATTTCCAGTAAAGGATACTGAAAGAGAAATGATTATCTCCCAAGTAAAAGCACATACAATTGTCTTAGATGCCAAATGGCGTTTTGGAACAGTACTCTTTACTGCCTATATTCGTTATTAAGAAGAGGAGGGTTTATGAAAAAAATCAAATGGTTTCTCATCCTTGGTCTCCTCCCTCTACTCATGCCGATTCTTGTTATTCTCATTCTTGCCTCTGCCATGGCTGGGGGATCCATTGGTGGAAATTCCAACATTCAAAATGGAGTTACCTATTCTGAACACTGGTCAGACGGGGACGCCTACACACATAATCTATTAGTTCATCGTTACGGAATCAAGGCTTCGCAATTAGATGGATTCCTAAAAACTCTAGGAATCAACTATGATTCAAGTCGCATCAATGGGACAAAATTGCTAGAGTGGGAAGCCAAGTCAAATCTAGATGTTCGAGCGATACTTGCGATCGCATTGAATGAAAGTTCACTAGGAACTGCTGGGGTTGCGACAAATCCAGGAGCCAATATGTTTGGATATGGAGCTTTTGACTCCAATCCTGAAAATGCCAATAACTTCAATGATGAGGTTGCCGTAGTCGCTCTTACCCAACAAACTATCATTGGCAATAAAAATCAAACCTTCAAAATCCAAGACGACAAGGCAAAGAAGTTAGCTTCTGGCACTTTGAATACTGCCGTTGATGGAGGGGTCTACTTTACAGATACTTCTGGTTCAGGAAAAAGAAGAGCTGAAACCATGCAAAAACTGGATACTTACATTGATGAAAACGGAGGAACCCCAGAAGCACCTAAACAAACTACAGGTAAAACAAGAGACGGTGGCGGTGTTACTTCAAGCGATGTTCCTGAAGGATATAGTCTTACCCAAGCTATTGATACTACTAACTATATTGCAAGCTCTTATCCATGGGGGCAATGTACTTGGTTTGTCTATAACCGTGGAAAAGAAGTTGGTGTCAGCTTTGACCCTTATATGGGGAATGGTAATCAATGGATGGAAAAACCAGGTTATACAACTACAAATACACCAACCGAACACTCTGCCTTATCCTTCTCATCGAGTCAAGCTGGCGCTGACCCAATATATGGACACGTAGCCTTTGTGGAACAAGTAAAATCAGACGGTTCCATTTTAATCTCTGAAAGTAACTATAAGGGGCTTGGGATTATATCTTATAGAACTTTTGATGCAGAGACAGCAAAACAGTTTACTTATGTAATTGGAAAATAGAAAGGAGAAAATATGTTAGTACAACTACCCGAAGAACAAACTCAAGAAATTCAGCAAATGATTGCAACACTAATCAAAGATGAAATCCATCACTTTAAAGAGGATATTGGAGTAGACAGCCCCTTCTTGAATAAAAAGCAGACTTGCAATTATTTAGGAATATCTAATAATACCTTAGATATTTGGATCGCAATGGGGCTACCCTATATTCGAATTGGAAAGTCTATTCGTTTCAACAAGGATAGTATAAATCAATGGATGACACGATTAGAAATCAGCGCATAAGGAGAAAAAATGGGTATTTCTAAAACAAATAATGGATCATATAGACTTAGGGTGTATATACCTGATGAAGTCCAGGGAAAACTGGGGTTAGGAAGACGATATGAGAAACGGTTTAAAACCCGAAGAGAAGCTAAAGAAGCTGAAATAAAGTTAACTATTGATATTGAGAATGCTAGATTGGGTAGAGTCCCTGTTAATTCAAATAACAAAGGTAATATCTTATTCAAAGACTTTTATAAAGATATTTGGCTGGAACCATACAAAGCAGGTCAAACTACCACTACACTAAAACCTCCTACTAAGGCAACAGTATTTCAAACAGAAAATATATTTAGGCTTCATATCATTCCAATTTTAGGTAATTACTCAATAGAACATTTGATTAATAATAAACAACTTGTACTATCACTACTTACTCCAAAGGCAAATAGTTATGCTAATTTCAAGGTAATTAGGAGCTATGTAAATTCTGTTTTCGATTGGGCTGAGGAGCTTGAATATATTCCATCAAATAAACTCCGAAAAACAATTAGTAGAATTAAAGCAAATAAAAAAATTCTCCTTAAAGAGAGTAAACGTGAAGAAGATCTTTCTCTCGATAAAGAGGAGCTAAAATTATGGTTACAAGCTTTTGACACTGATTTAAAGGAAGGAATCATTGACCTAAAAGACTACACTCTCTTTTATACTACCTTCTTTTTATCTGACCGAAAATCAGAAAGTTATGCTTTGCAATGGAAACACATCAATTTTTCAACCGGAGAAATACTTATAGAACAAGCTTTAGATCGTTTTGGTAATGTAAAATCAACTAAAGGAAACAAAAAAACTCTTTTTAAAGCACCAACGGAATTAATGGAGCTTCTAGCAAATTGGAAAGTTAAACAACAAGAAGAACTCAAACTTTTTGGACTGAGGCAAACACAAAAACAGTTTGTTTTTACATATAATAATCGGACTAATAACATTAATCTTCCCCTCCATGTCGACTATCTGAACTATAGAATGAAATCAGTTAGACATAGACATCCCGAATTAGCTCCTGCATCTCCTCATAAATTGAGACACACAGGTGCCACTCTAGCAAAATTAGCTGGAGTTTCGCTTGAGGAAATTTCTGAAGCGCTAACCCATAGTGACAAGGAAATTACAAAGACCTACGTCAACACTAAAGATAAAGTTAATCAGACCGTAGGTGATATTGCATTTCGTAGCTTAAAAAATTGATGGGGTGAATATGGGGTGAATTTTGGGGTGAACTTTAGATTTTTGAAACAAAAAAGACATCCAAGAGAAAATTCTTGAATGTCTGTAAACGTTGATATAATCGTATTGATTAACGTTTTGAGAATTGTGATGCTTTACGAGCTTTCTTAAGACCTGGTTTCTTACGTTCAACTTTACGTGAGTCACGTGTAAGAAGTCCTGCGCGTTTCA
>NZ_AJRE01000446.1:0-53089 GCF_000296955.1 Streptococcus sp. GMD4S | reverse complement strand
ATTTACTCCAATAACTTCTCCTTTTTTATTTTTCTTTTCCTGAATGCCTGGACCATAGTAAAAATTGAAATCCATCGGTATAATAACTTTATCAAATTCTTGTCCAATGACTTCATGTGAAACTTTTCCGCAATCAACCATTGAGTCTATACTTTCAAAGGTATAGCGACTCTTAGCATAGTTAAGGACATGCCAATCGGTTGTATCCTCCATTTTATGTAAATAAGTATTCGCACTTGCTCTATTGCCAAAATATTTTATTTGAATATTTCTACGCGTATTCTTTACCTTTTCAATAGGCTTATCAACTGAAAACTTAATCAAGTTCCTTATAAATAAATTCATATCTGGGTTGGTTCTGAATCTATCTTTTAAACTAAATTGCTTTGAACCCAACTCAGAGAACTTACTTAATATAGCATTTGCATTTGCAGCACTCTCAGATTTACTGAGAGTCTGTGCACCGTCTAGGGAGATAATATATTTTGTATCAGGATTTTCAGTTACAGAGTCCAATAAAGCAGACACCTGCTTATATTGACTTTCTTCTCGCAATCTTTGAGACTCATCAATAATTATGTAATCATAAGACTTAGCATCATTCAAGGTTGATTTCAATTGGGTTATAGGCTTAATCTGAAATCCCTTTGTCTGTAAGTGACGCTGACCATCATTTAGTTTTGCACCATGTATAATTACAACTCTGAAGCCGAAGTACATCAAAAGTTTTGCAATGTGATAGATTAATAATGTTTTACCTGTACCCGGATTCCCTTTAATTGTAAACAGCCGCTCATTATTTTGGGGTTCTAATATATAGTTAACAATTGCCTCTTGATGTCCATTTAAAAAATATTGTTGCTTGAGAAATTTCTCAGTATCATTAAATGGAGACACTAAATAATTTTTTATATCAAATAGAGCATCTACCTCATCGCGGCTTAATAAACTGACTTCCTGTTCTATTAAGACACGCTTAAATTCTTCAGAATTGATTTTTTCAACATTACCGGTATTTCCATCGTATTCAACATAACTCTGGATGTCAGGAGAAAAACTATAATATCTCGTCTGTTTATCAAGAAAGTTTAAATAAAAATGATTCCGTTTAAGCTGTTTTTCCTGCTTATCTAATGTAGTTTGACTTTTCAATTCAATTGAAACATTATAGTTTTCCCCAAAACGAATCAGATCAAACTCTTTACTTATTTGAGGAATTTTATACCCAAAATAGAAATTATCTGTGTATTGAGATAATATGCTAGGTGTCATCCCCCAATCCTTCAGTAATTGCACAAAAGAAACAAATGTGGAAAATTCCGATGCTCCCTTAAATGGATAGGATATATTCGAGAAATATGATACAATTTCACCTTCATTTATTTTTATAGCATCTTCCAGAACTTGACATTTTCCAAGCTCGACTTCTCCAAAACTGTTTGTATAGCCCAGAATATGCTCTGACAAAGTATAGAAATCCATAAAACCTCAACTTACTAAAGCGTTTTCTTTATTATAACACTTCTACCTATTTAAATACAATTACAAATTAAAAAATTTAAAATAAAAAAAGCCATAGCTAGAGTATTTACTCTCTTAACTATGGCCTATAAATTAACTTCTGTTCCTTCTAAAAACTTTACGGTAATGCTGCCGTCTTCACCAAGCATAATCTTCTCAAGTACCTGGCACATCTTTCTTCCATCAAATGCTTCCTGCTCACTATCAAGAAGTTCCTTTAGTTGAGCCGCATGGTACTTCTCCAGCTTTTGTTCTTCGCTAAAGTTAGTCCACTTCTCTTGTAGATTTTCCTTATTTTCTCTAAGAACCTCTACTGCTCTAAAGAATGCCTGCTGCAGGGTTTCCTCATCAATATGGCGATTGGTGCACCCCTGGATTCCTTTTACCTTGTACCGGTTATTGCACTGCCAGACTGGACGCTTGCCTCTGCTCGTAGTCCAGTTCTTTCTGCCAAATAGACCTCCACATTCTTCACAGAATACCTTGCAGGTAAATGGGTTTTGTTCGCACTGGATAATGTAAAAATTGATGTGATTATCCTGCCTAAACTGATTTCTCCGTTCTATCTCAAGCTGAACCAACTCCCACTCTTCTTTATCAATGATGGCTTCATGATTGCCTTTGATATAGTATTGATTGACTTGTCCCTGGTTCTCACTGCGCTTTTTGGTTAGAAAATCCACCGTATAAGTTTTCTGCAAGAGGGCATCTCCCATGTACTTCTCGTTCTGAAGCATCCTTTGAATCGTAGTGGGGTACCAATTGACTTTCCCATTCCAACCTGGAACCCCTTCTTCTTTCAGAGTTCTTGCTATACTTTCTGGCGTTTCTCCTTGTAAAAAATACCGAAAGATTCGTCTGACAATCTTGGCTTGCTCCTCATTGATGATAAGATTTCCATTCTCGCCCTTGTCGTAGCCTACAAATTTGGTTGTATTAACCCTTACTTCTCCCCTTTCAAA
This sequence comes from Streptococcus sp. GMD4S, assembly GCF_000296955.1. Taxonomy (NCBI): domain Bacteria; kingdom Bacillati; phylum Bacillota; class Bacilli; order Lactobacillales; family Streptococcaceae; genus Streptococcus; species Streptococcus sp. GMD4S. The sequence continues at coordinate 50,606 of NZ_AJRE01000446.1, read as the reverse complement.
CTTCTTTCGAATCCCCCAGGTCGCATTCTCTGAGATAGAACGAGATTCGTCTTGGGCCAAGGAAGAAAGTATGGTCAATAGCACCTCACCTTTGGCATCCAGGCTGTCAATATTCTCCTTTTCAAAGGTGACCCCGATTCCAAGTTCTTTTAACTCCCGAACATATTTCAAGCAGTCCAGCGTGTTTCTGGAAAAACGGCTGATAGACTTCACTATAATTCTATCCACTTTACCTTTTCGGCAGTCTGCTATCAACCGATTAAACCCTGTTCGTTTCTTGGTATTGGTTCCTGAAATCCCCTCATCCGCGTATATATCAACCAACTGGTAGAGAGGATTCTGGCGAATATAGTCTTGATAATACCGAACCTGGTTCTCATAACTTGATAGCTGTTCGTCTTGGTCGGTGGACACTCGGCAATAGGCCGCCATTCGGATTTTCTGAATGTGTTGCTCCTGCTCGACTTGTATCATTTTCTTGGCAGGAATAACTGTAATGTTTTTTGCCACTGATATTCTCCTCCTTTACCACTGTGGGTTCATAAATACTCCAATCCTGGACTGCACTGTCTGGCACGCGCATACCAATGCAAGCGGCCTTCCCTTCTCGGATATACTTGCTGCAGACCCAGACAACTTTTCCCTTGTAGTATTTTTGTCGTTTCAAAGTAGAGCCACAATGCTCGCATTTCAATAAGCCACTCAAAGGATATCGTCGGTTGCAATTAATGCTTAGGTTTGCCTTTCGATTCTGTTTCAGACGCTTTTGAACGGCTTCCCAATCTTCTCTGGATACTATAGCTTCATGGTTATCCGTAATCAGGTACTGCTGCACCTGACCTTGGTTGAGTCGTTGCTTGGCCTTGATTTCCGCAAAATAGTATTTTTGCAGGATTGCATCTCCCTTATACTTTTCGTTTTTTAGAATATTGGTAATGGTGCTTGAATACCATCGCCCACCGTCTACCGTTGGAACTTTCTCTTGATTGAAAAGCTTTGCGATGGCATGAACTCCCATGCCAGATAGATAGAGGTTATAAATCCGTTGGACAATTTTAGCTTCCTCAGGATTGATGATTAACTCACCGTTCTCATCCTTGTCATAGCCTAAGAAGCGCTTAGTGTTAATCACCAGTTCTCCTCGCTGGAACTTCTTCTGAAAAGCCCACCGTTGGTTCTCACTCATATTGCGCAGTTCTTCTTCTGCGTAGCTGGCAAGAACTGTAAGCATGACCTCTCCCTCATTTGACAAGGTATGGAGATTTTGTTCTTCAAAAAAGATATCCACTTGGATGGCTTTCAGCTCCCGACTTACTGCAAGTAATAACTCAGTGTTTCTGGCAAAGCGAGAAATGGACTTAGTATGAATGACATCAATCTTTCCGGCCCTGCAATCCTCCAGCATCTGCTGAAAGCCTGGACGCTTGGCCAGTTTTCCCGAAATCCCCTGATCATAATACACTCCGATAAAATCGACATCTTTTTTGTTTTGATAGAAATGATTATAGTAGGCTTGCTGATTGGTGAGGGATTCCTGCTGTTTTTCTGTCATGGTTGAAACCCGCGCATAGGCACAAACTCTTATCTTTCCTGGCTTCATCCCATTCTCCTTTCTTCCTTACTATATATCACTCTAAAGGCCAAATTTATCAAGTATTCAGCCCACTCATTCAAGCTTTTTCTAGTTGAAATGCTGTCTATGTAAAAGGCCTGCATAGACAACCACACAGACCTTGATGGATTATTCAATTCGTAACACTTGACCGGGATAAATCAAATCCGGATTTTCAATTCCATTAAGGGCAGCTAAGTGCTGGTAGTTCGTGCCGTACATAGCTGCAATGGCTGAAAGCGTATCGCCACTTTCAACTGTATAAGTGATGCTGCTAGGTGCTTGAGGATTTCCAGTAACTTTTAAAACTTGCCCTGGATAAATCAAGTCAGGATTGGCAATCCCATTGATTGCCGCTAATTCCTGATAACTTGTTCCATAAAGAGCTCCAATAGCAGATAAGGTATCCCCTTCTTGAACTGTGTAAGTCCTAGTCGACGCTGGTGCTGCCGGTGCTGGAACCGCAGGGCGAGGTTCAGGGATTTGGCCAGTATAAACTGAGCGTAAATCCCGATACATATAATTGGAATCTACTCGGCCACTGATACCACCAACAATTCCATCACTTGTAAACTGCCAGATGTCTGTTGGAATAGCACAAGCTTCTACCTGCCACTGAGCTACCCAATTCGTATAGCGGGATAAGTCACCCATATTCTGGAACCAGTGCAGGCTTGCATACACACCAGCCCAGTAACCAGCGGCTTCTACATTGTCACAAAACAGTTGACAAATAGCCGTAGAAGTTTCCCAGCTCACACCTCCATTGTTGGCTTTCCAACCGTCCGCATCTTCCATGTCAATGTAAAGAGGCATAGAAGGATGAAATTGCCGAACAAAATTCAAAAAGGCATTGACCTCAGCTTGTGCTTCTCCCAAATTACGAGCATAGCTATAATGGTAAAATCCGTACGGAATGCCAACCCGCTCACATTCATATGCATTTCGCCGTGCACGCAGGTCTTCCGCAAAGCTACCCCAAGACGAACGAATAATGACAAAGTCAACATTGCTCTTCAACTGATCAAAGTCAATAAAACCATTGTGTTCACTGATATCTACTCCAAATAATGCCATCTTATTTTTCCTCCGATTTTAATTGTTTCAAGGTCTGCTTGAGTTTATCAGGAACCGGCAGACCAATCCGAGCCGCATTTTCAATGATGCTGAGGCCTTCATTAGACAGGTAATAAAAGATAACCGCTGTGCGGATGATTCCTCCCTGTTTCAAGATATGAGTATCAATAATCTGACCCATAGCCACTAGCATCAAAATAACAACTTTTTTAAACAGTCCTCGAAAACCAACTGCACTGGATAGCTTCTTTTCAACAACTGCTGCCATCAATCCACTGATATAATCAATAGATATAAAGACAATCAAGGCAAAAATAAAACCATCCCAATCGCCAAAGACACTTCCTAAAAGTCCTCCTACCGTAGTAAATAGGACTTTATTCGCAAAAACCAACTGCTTCATGATGCATTTTCCTTTCTATGCGGTTCACTCCAGTCGGGATTTCCCTTTTCATCAAATTGCATGATATAAAAGTTTTTATGAAATAACTCAGACAAATTAATGGTAGGGACTGTCGCACCCCACTGAGTCAAAGCTCCCACTGTTTCGACTTCCATCAACTGACGTCGACCTTCTTTAATCACGGGACGCTTTTGTACTTCTCGGTACATATAAAAATCCTCCCCCTCATTTTTGCAGCGAATGAACTCACCATTCTCGCGCATATAAGTGAGTGCTGCCACCAAATCAAAAGGTTCTGTAATTCTACTTAGATCAGGTAGTAATTCCTTTTCTTCCATCTTTCTTTCCTCCATCTATTTTTAATGGTGTAGTTGCTTCTTTGAGATCAGCTTCCAATTCTTCTTTCTTCTGAAGGAGAACTTGGTAAGCTTCCTCTTTCTGAGTCAATTGAATGGCTAAGAGGTTCTTTGATGTTACCTCATCAGCAAGCTTTCTGGTCAGCTCTTCAATCGTTAAACGAAGAGCCTGATTAATTTCTTCTTGGTTCATTTGTTTCCTTTCTTATAAATGTCCCACTAAGCTTCTGGTATCCCACCAGGCTGGATGCCCCTCACTATGGCTAGCCCTATATTCATAGAGCGCTCCAATGCTATTAGACATCCGTTGTAATACCTCGTGAAGTGAGACATAATTACCGCTTGTATCTAAATAGAGCCAAACATCGCCTGTATTAATGGTTGAGTCCCTTCTATCCTGTTTCCTGCTTGGACGCAGTTGGAGTTTTCCTGTTGTGGTCATGACCCAACCGTCTTTATTATCATAGGCAGAACTGGCAAAAGATAATTCATCCCCAACCAGATCAAGTGAATCGATATTGTACCCATTCCAAGCTCGAATACCGACAAAGCCACTATCATTAGAGCTTTCAGTGCCATAACGATTGGAGCCAATAACAGTTACACCCGCTCTTCCTTTGCCATCGACATTCCCTGTCGCAAACTTAATAAACTGGGTTGGGTAACCAGTCAGAACTCGTTTCAAGGCAGCTTGGTCTGTATAATACAAAATCTGACCTGCATTGAGACTGATTTCCATAGCTCGGTTAATGGCTGTTAGGATACCACCTGATATCTTGTTCGCAGATAAAGTTACCGACTGCACCTGGCTGATGAAGGCCTGCTTTGAGAAAAGCTTCCTCAGATAAGCTTCGGTCGCAGATAGCTTGTTAAACAAGGCATCATCTACTTTCAATTTCTCAGCCGTTACTGCTTCTGCACTTAAGATTGCTGTTGTGACTGATCCCGATTCAAAGTTGGCTGTCTTTAACTTATCCACCATGGCAGACTTAATAACAGCATGATCAATTAAAGTTTGTCCTGTGATATGGGTGAGTCTACCATGGATATGATTTACTCCATTCGCTAATAGATTCAAACTGTTTAGTACTGCCCCACCTGAAGTCAAATGCTGAACCGACCAACTGTTTGCGAGCTGAGTTTGAACAGTAGAAACTCTCTGGGTCAAATCCGTCACCTTGGTCACATAGGAAGAATCTGTCAGGACAATCTGGGCCAAGTTATGTTTGACACTGTCTTCCTTTGAGCCAATGAGCCGTGAGTACAGATTAACTGTTTCCTGAACCTTTTGAAAATCACTGCTGCTGGTTTTGCCATTGACTGCCTGCAAAATTTCTGAAAAGCGTCCCTCCACTCTTTGAGAATAGGAGGCAATCTTGGTTTCTGTGTACTGCCGGTCATCCTCTGGAGCTGGACTCGGTGTCGTCGCAATTGTCCCATCTTCCAATTGTGGATCCCGAATATAAAGAACATCACCAACAAGCCAGCCATTCGAATAACATACCCAGGACCAATATCTCTCAAACTTCACGGTAAAATGATGAACAAACCGATGCCATTCAGTTTGAAGTGTCACGGTTGAAACACCACCTGTCTCAAAACCAAACCGAACAACTACCGACCGACTCGCTTTCATGTCGGCCGAATAGACCATTTTCTTCCCTTGCCATTCAGCCCCCCTTAAATCAAAAATGGGCTTATGAAAGCCACCATTCCCTGCTTTGGTACAAGTAGCTTTGAGATAGTATCCACTTTTGGCATTCGTATCCGGTACCCGTTCAAACTTCCATTCTGATACATTAGACGAGAGTGGCAACAGACCATCAAAATCATAATGACGGATGTAGTTGCGCCCACCAATCTGCAGATTCTCAAAGCGACGATTCAAACCTTTCACATCTTCTGAATAGAAGACTTTTGCGACATAGTCCATGGCCACTTGCTCTCGGACAGTTCTGGCCTGATTGGCTGTTTCCGTCCGTACATACTGCTCCAGTCGTTCCTGCCGTTCTCCATCTTTTGAAACATACCCCTGAACCTGTTGGAGCGTTGTTTCAAGTCCAGATAGAGTCTGCTTGACTTCTGTCTTACTGACAAAAGTTCCCATTTTCTGAAGAGTCTCTTTTTGAAAAGCATTCAGTTCGGCTGTTGTTTGATTTGTCACTTCTTGGACGTTGTTTAGAGCTTGCTGAGTGGCTCCTGCCTTGCCTAAGGCTTCTTCCGTCTTTTGAGTAATCGTATGAAGAGTCGACTCTGTCGATTTCGTAAAAGCAGTAAACGAACTCTGAATCTGATCACGAGTCTGAGCTGCAATTTCTTCTGCCTTTGCTTTGGCCTTTTCAATGCCGTCTAGTACCTTGCTCTCTTGCTTCTCAAAAGCTGCATCAAAGGCCCGATTGGCATTTTCTAAAGCTCGTTCAATCATCAAATCATGGCTGCCTTGAGCAAGGGTTAAGATGGAATGAGCTGCAGCCGTCAATTTTGAAGAGGTATTATGGCCACCTTCTCTGACTTTATCGTCAAAGGTCAATGAGATATATTCTTTAGTAAGTGCATCGTATTCATAAGCCACGGCTTGCTTTAACAAATCCACATAATGCTTTCGGCTTTTTAGAGTGACCCAGTCTCCCAAATGAACCGTTTGACCATCTAGCTCATAGGCTTCTATCACAATGGCATCCTGCTCTCGGTCAATCTTATCATGATAGAATTTACTCTCACCCCATTTTCGCAACTCCTCAATGGTTTTAAGATTGTTATTCGTGAACTCTTTTTCATTGATGTAGGGATAAGCATCAAGCAAAGGACTGTCAACAGTCAAGGTTAACGTCTTCTCTTCTTCAGCTCCTTCTGGTTTAAAGGTCGAATGAACATGGATACGGGTCACTACAGTTTGCGAACTTCTATTCCGTTTGTAGGATTTCAGGTTCTGATGAGTCGTAATAATGACACCACGATTCTCTCCTCGGTGCTCTTGAATAGAGAATAAGAAATTATCTCGAGTGACCTCACCTTCCCAGGTTCCAACGATAGAATGCGCTCCATCTAGCAGTACACTGTATAGTGTTGTTGTCTCTTTGGTATTGAAATCCCTGTGCTTTACGATATCACTGGTAAAAGAGAAAGGACTAAGACTAGTTTTGGCTGCCTGAACCATACTGGATAAGGCCATCATACAGCCGACTTGAGAATTTCCGATTGGCTTAATGGAATGCTGCATGACATCATCCGTAATGTGATAACACAGAACCTCCACATGGTCATCCATTTCAACTGGTTTCTTAATACGAAAAAGCTGTTCTCCTAATTCAGGGACAGGAGCTTTAATCAGATTATCTACTTTCAATAGCCGATAAAGATAGCTGTCCGTTATAGGATACCTGAGGGTTAAGGTGAAATCTCCATTCAATGTTTCCTTTACCCTAGCAGATACTGCTTCATAAAGGGGGATACCGTTCCATTTAACGGTCTGTACTTCCTTATCCAATAAATAAAGCATTAAGCCCACCCCCAGACAATCTCAAAACGAATGGACTGAATCCCAGTTTCCAATACGACTCCCACTGTTTTATCTTTTGAAGGGTCAATCGTTAAAAAGTCACCAGACCACTTGATGCTTTTTCCCGATAAGGTTCTAAAACTTGGTTTGTCAGGGTTGTTATCCATCACCAGTGTTTCACCAGACTCTATTTTCTCCAAACGAATAACCTGACTGCCAATCGTAAAACTGGTTTCAGTTGAGGTGTTTCCAACTATTGTCAATTTGGGAAAAGCCAAAGCCGACCCCTTCGTTCGCAGAGCACCATTTTGAGTGAACGACTGACTATCTGTATCTTTAAAGAACTTTGTGGGATGGCATTGGAATGTCGCTTCCATCTCATAAACCTCATGCTTGTCCTTTATAACTTTTGAAACAAGGACCTTATAGCACCAGAGTTGGACTGTTTTCAACTGCTCGCTCTCCAGCCAAAACTGTTCTTTAGAAAAGAGAGTCAAAAACTGAAAAAGTTCTTCTTCACTTGGCTTGACCACATAAATCTTAAATGTCAACTCCATCACATTGCGATGCTTGTTGGTTTCCATGACGGCACCACTGATCCCTCTATGCTCAAGGAGCTGAGTCTTGCTGCTTTTCATGACAATCGGTGGACTGTTTTCTACAATCACCTTAAAAGGGAAAGAGGAAGTATGCACCCCATCAATCACCAACTCATTGTGTCGAATCATATTCCCAATCCTTTCAGTTGTTTTTGTCTGGCTAGTTCATCTGCCAGCCTTCCTGCCACATGTTCTGCCAAGCGCTCTAAGTCCGTTTCTTCCCTAATTACAACATCTGAAATTGTAATGGTAATCTGTGGCAGAGCATCCAAAGTAGAGGCAATCCCTCGGCCAATCTGACCCAATGTTTCTCTGTTTAAGGGAAGCACTGCTTCTCTGCCTGCCTCCCCTCCTGCTAAGAGGTTCGCACCATTTAATCCAAAGATGGTTGGCTTTGTTAAAATCCCTCCCTTGGCATACCATTCTATACCAATTCGTGGAATATCCCCTTTTAGCCAATCAAGCGGATTGGCCGACCCACTGACACTAAAGTGCGGCAATGGAATATGCGGCCAAGAGATATGGAAATTAAAGAGATTCTTTATGGCATTGATGGCAGAGGATACGGCATTTTTAGCCCCATCAATCGCTCCAGAAATGGCATTTTTAATTCCATCCCAAATATTTCGAACAGTTGAGAAGATGTTGTTTAGGACATTTGATATGGTCTGAAAGATCCCATTCCAGATATTGGATAGTGCGCTTGCAATCCCCTGAACAATCCCTGTCACCGTGGATTGAATGGCATTCCAAATGGATGAAAATAAAGAAGAAAGGGCTGATAGAATATTTGAAACACTATCTCTGATACCGTTCCAGCTATTCACTATAAATTGCCAGATAGCATTAAGAATGGTGCCAATGATGGACTGAATCCCTTCCCATACGGTAGATACAATTTGCTTAATGGTTTCCCAGGCACCAGACCAATCGCCAGTGATCACCTGCATAACTAATGTGATAATGCCAAGAATAACATTTAGGACTGTTTCTATTATCGTCTTGATAATATCCCAAGCTGTTGTAACAACGAGCTTGATATTCTCCCAAACGGCTGTTAGATAAGGCCCAATTAAATCCATAATGGTGGTGATTACCGTCGAAATGGCATTCCAGACAGTTGTTGCAGCATCTTGAATCAACTGGTGATTTTCCTGCCACCAAGAAACCAAGGTTCCCCAAATTTCCATCACAAAGTCTACGACTGTCTGAACGATGAAAGAAACAGCTGAATAGATAGCATTCCAAGCATCCGTAACAGCCGTTCTGAAAGCTTCATTATGTTCCCATAGTTCCTTAATACCAATGACCAATAAAGCAACAGCCGCTATCACCGCAAGTACAATCCCTACAATCGGAGCAGCCGCAGCTAACATCCCTCCAATCGTCGTCCCAAGAGCTAAAGCTGCAGCTTGTAAGGCTACAATAATGGGTAAGAGAATACCCGCAACAGTCACCAGTCCACCCACAACCAGAATGAACTCCCGCACAGGTTCCGGAAGATTCACGAACCATTCCGCAACACTTTTTAAAAGCGGAACAAGTTGTTGGAGAAACGGAGCTAGGGTTTCTGCAATCGCTCCTCCAACTTCGGCCATGGCCTCTTTAGCTGCATTTTGAGCTAAGGTGAACTGATCAATAGGGTCAAGTGTTGCTTCATAGGTGGAAGCAACCACTCCCTTTGCTTTTTCTGCGGTTCCTGCTAAATCATCAAAAGATAGAGCCCCCCGCTTAATGGCATCCACCATCCGTGGAGCAGCTTTAGTACCAAAGATACTGGATGCAAGCGTTAAGGCTTCCGTTTCACTAGTGCTGTTTCGGATTTGTTCGACCGTTTCTTTTAAGCCTTCACTCAGTGTCTTTCCTTTAGCTGCATAGTTGACTGCTGCTTTGGAGAGAGAAGAAAGAGCAGCCGAAGAATCGACCCCACTTTTTTCAAACTGCCCCATAAGAGCCACACCCTCATCAAACGAAAGTCCTAAAGCCTTAATTTGTGGAGCACCTTGGATAGCTTTGTTCATCAAATCCTGAACACTGACTCCAGTCGCCTGGGCCGTATAAGTGACAGTATCTAAGACTCGATTTAAATCACTCGTCTCAAGTCCATAAGCTTCAATAGCTTGTTTTGCAGAAATAGCTGATTCCGTCACGTCCGAACCATTGATTTCTGCGTACTTAATCAAAGTCGCAGAAGCGTCCTTTAAGGCATCACCAGTCAACCCAAACTGGGTATTAAGCTCACCAACAGCACTGCCCACTGTTTGAAAGTCCGTTGGAATTTCAGTCGCAAGGCCTTTTGCAATATCTGTCATCTCATCCAGTGCTTTTCCGCTGGCACCGGTTTTGGTGACGATGATATCCATCCCTTCGTCCACTTCTCGAAAAGCTTCCAGTGTTGCTTTTCCGAAGTCAATCAGCTTCTGACTGATTTCGCTCAGTTTTTCACTGAAGTTGGCTAGAATCTCAGACCTTAGAAGATTGTTAGTTTCTGCTAAGCTGTGGTTAGCATTATCACTTGCCCCACTCATGCTGCTCATCTCATCTTGCAGATGATGATAAGCTGTCTTGGTTTCATTGAGTGACTTTTCTAGTTTATTGGCTTCAACTGAGTTCTCACCGTATTCAGCCTTGGTCAACTCTAACTGCCGTTCTAAATTGGCAATCTGTTTCTCGACAATCTCTGACTGAGCCGCAACCTTTTTCTGAGCAAGGGCCAGTTTTTCAGATTCACTGGCATTACGGCCTAGCTGACTTTCTTGCAACTTAAAGGAGGAAGCGGCTTTCTCACTCTCTGAAGCTAGTTGATTTTGTTCAGCTCCTAAAGCAGCTAGTTTACTTTTGTTGCTGGTGACACTGGAGCCATTTTGCTCCAAAGCTCGGTTTACACCCTCTAGCTTATTCTCATAGATTTTGAGAGTGTTCTGAGTGATTTCGACCTCTCTTTGAAAAGCTCGATACTGATCAGCTCCGATTTTCCCGCTTTGAAACTGAGCTTCTACCTGAGATTGGGCTTGACGTAGTGTCTCTAGCTTCTCTTTGGTTGTTTGAACTTGCTTGGCTAAAACCTCTTGTTTCTGAGTTAAGAGAGTGACATTGCCTGTGTCAAATTTTAGTGCCTTATCAATTTGTTTCAGTTCTCGGCTTGCTTCTAAGGCTTCGTGGTTCACCCCTTTTAGAGCTTTTTGTAAGGGCTGGGTATCGCCTCCAATTTCAATTGTGATTCCTTTAATCGTTCCAGCCATACCGTCACCTCCTTACCACCACATCAAAAATTATCAAAGTCTACCTGCGTAGCCTTGCGAGTTCTATCTGCTTCTTTGGTACGCACTTCCACATAGTCTGTCTGATAGTCCAGCGCCATGCCAATCGTTATCTCTTTTAAATCTGACATGGATAGTCCTGTCTCTTTACAACAGTGAAGATAGGATTCTACCGTGAAGGTTTCGCTACTCGCTTCTTCCGACGCATCGACTTTTTTCTGGTGGTCATTCCTTGATTTAACAATTCCATCAGAACCGGTCCTACTGTTTGAAGCGGAAAGTCTTCTAAGCCCATAAAGAACTCTTCAAAAGGTTCAATAGATGGGTTAGCTGATTTGGCAAAAACCCAAAAGAGCCTGTGAAAAAACGTCATATCAAAATCCGCCAACATGCTCATACCCACATCCGATGCAGATAAAGTTTTGCCTTCTTCTAGCTGTTCAGCTTTTTTTAGAATCGACTCTGCCTGCAACATTTGAAACAGATCCTGAAAGTAATCTTTCCCAAATTCTTTTTTATAGGCAATCGGTGTGTAAGCATTAGTAGCTAGCTCAATGTTCTTACCTGATAACTGAATCGTTTTCCTCATGATTAACCTCCTGGTTTCACAGTTGGTTCATAGACTTTTGCGAACCAAGTCTTTTTGACATCTTCTGGGGTATCTTCTGTGGTCCTGCGACGGACTAGCTTATCAAGCGGCCGAGGACTGGCTTTGAATTTCAATTCCACTTCATTGATGTCTGAACCGCTCTTTGTTTTAGAAGCTACTGTTGGCCGGCTTGCATAACAATAATAGAGCACATGGAGCGTTTCTTTCTTATCCCCTTCAAATCGGAACATCAAGGCAAAGTTTTTCTTCTCACTGCTTGCGATTTCTGAGATGACTTTACTCTGGGCATCAATCGTTTCTCCTAACACTCGGGTCAAAAATTCCTGTGTCAAAAGAGCCAGTTTCAGAGTTCCTTCATAGCCATCATTAGATTCTGTCGTATAAAAATTGATGTTGTCTGCTTTATATGAACCAGAATCCCCTTGTGGCTCCAAGGTCAGCTCTGCGGCACCCCTAAGTCGCTCCACTGTCCCGTAGGTCAGCGCCCCATCATCTCCTTCTTTGGTTACTTCTGCCCAATGGACATCCTGCAAACCAAAGGTGACTTTATTTTTCTCCATCGGATTTTTCCTTTCTATTGACTTAAATGATAAATAACCTGATACAGCTTTTCTGTATCCAAATAGGTTTCTTCCTTGTCAAAAAAGAGAGAATGACTGTCGAGTGCTGCTTCTATTTTCTCTTCTAATTCAAGGTCTTTTTTCTCGGTATAAAGCTCCAGTCTGACTTGACTTCCTTTGTGATAAGCCAGATTATCTGCGCCATAATTCTGAGAAGCAGGAAACCAATACACCACAAAGGGAGGAGCTGGACTATGCCCCTCCTCAAAATGATGATAGGCACAGGGTAAACCTAGACTGTTCAAAAATGAAAACCACTCATCTTTTTTCATAACTTCTCCTTCAAGCGCTCTTCAAATTGGCGAATCATCTTTTCTTCAACAGGAGCAATATGCCGAATTCCTTCAACCCTGCCACCGCCTCGTTTAGCATGACCATTTTCAAGGAGGTGTGTCAGTCCTGGTGTTCGATTATAAATCGTTTTTGTCAAAGCTAGATTCGTTTCTTTAGTCACAGTAGAGTTCCAGCCTCGAGCATATTTCCCCCGCTTTTTCGGAGAATGTTTCTTTAACTCATTAACAGCTTCCCCCGTGCTGTCTTCCACCACTGCTTTCACTGTTTCAGTAGACCTTTCAACATAATTCTCCAACTCCTTTTGAACAGCTCGAGCTAGGTCAGACGGGTCAATTGTTGCCATATTGTACCTCCTCTGTCGCATCTATCAGGATTATCTCCTGAGGATAAGTTAACGAATCAATGGCCTTGATATTATAAAACTTATCCTCAAAGCGAAGACGAGTGGTTTGACTATCCAACTCTCGAATGGAAGAGTCGTAGCGCAGCGTAAAGCGTAACTGATGAATATTCTTGACCATTACTGTTGTAGTGCCTTCCATTTCAAGAAGCACCTTGCAGGAACACCACCTAGAAAACAATTGCTGCCACTGACTGCTTTCATTGCCAATAGCATCTTGCACAATGACTCGTTTTTCAAAGAAAACCCGTTTGCTTAATGGAGCTATCTTCATCAGAACACATCCCTTCTGTGAGCAGAAAGAAGAGCCTTGAGGAGTTCTACCAAACTCTCCTGCCCTCCTTCTTCTCGGTGCTCGTAAAGATAAGCTGTCCCAAACAAAACAATCGTCTGAAGGAAGTCAACTTCTTTCTCCTCCGTCACTTCCTCTAGATTCTTGCGTAGGATACTAGAACACAACTCTTCACTGGCAGAAATCATGACTTGAATCAAGTGGTCATCCTCTGAGTGTTCGACTCTCAGATAGTTCTTTGCTTCCTCCAAACTAATCTTCATGAGAAGCCTCATTTCATGGTCAAGACTTTAACCGCTTCATTCAGAATCAACTTGCCGTCCACGCGCTGACTAGCAAGAAAGCCAACTTGACCGCTTTCTGCATAGAGTTCATTCAGGCGCTTAAAGGAACGTCCTTGACGGTCCGCAATCCAGTAGTAAGAAAAGTCACCGAAAGCCAAAACTTTTTTACCTGTATCAATGGTTGGCACAAAGCTAGAGGTGAAATAAGGACGATTCAGAATCATATCTGGTACACCAGCTTGAACAGATGGCTGCCAAATATAGTTGCCGTTATTGTCCTTGAGTTTCCGTAAAGCTTTTACGGTGGAGTCGTTCAAAATCCATACTGCATTTTTCCGATAAGGTGATTTAAGCGAGTGATACAAATCCATGACATCGTCAAAGGTAATCGTCGCACCACCACTAGTCGCCCCTTCAGTGACCGTTTGAAAAATTCCAGTTGGCTTACCTGTTCCATCACCAATCAGAAAAGCTTCTTCTTCCTTCACACCAATACGACGAGCAAATTCATTAGCCATATAGCTTTCCAAATCAAAGACGGAATCATAGAGCAGCTCATCAGAAATCTTAATAGCTGTTCCAACCTTATGGGAACCAAGCGTTACTTGACTAAAGGTATCTTCTGATTCCTTGAACTTAGAGTTCTCATCCATCCAAGTGGCTTCACCGTTCCCTGACACAACTGGAATCTTCCGCTCCCCGCTTGAAGTCTGAATGACCGTTGCAAGACTCCGCATGAAGTTTTCTTCTTGAAGAGCCTGGATCAGACGTTTCTCATATTCATCTGGAACCAAGTAACCGCCACGTGAGTCGTCTCCAATACTGAGGGTATTTTCGATATCATAGAAGTTTTTCTTGCGGATATTGTTCCAAAAAGCTGTGTTATAGGCTTTAGAGGAACGTCCGCCTTTTGGATTTCCTCCGCCTACAGTTGGATTGGCGACAATGGCTTGACTAACCGGACTGGCTAATTCCTTGTCCAGTGCTTCCTGCCGCTCCAAGCGTTCAATCTCTTTACCAAGGCGAACAACCTCATCTTCCATTTCTTCATAACGGGCCGTATCTTCTACAGAAACCAGCCCCTTATCATCCCGACAGGTATCCAGAAAGCTTTTTGCTTTCTCCCATACCTGCGCTCGTTTTTCTCGCAATTGTAAAATTTTACTCATGGTTATTCCTTTCTTATTTCAAGAGTGACAACCGTTTCTCTAACTGAGAAACTGGTGTTTTGGGCTGAGGTTTTTTATCAGCCAATTTTAAAAGCAGCTGGTTGGTCACCGCTGCTCGACTAAACATCATACTTTGAACCGTCCCATCTTCATGAGGTGCAGGCTCATACAAAATAGAATCCGCAAACCCAAGTTCAAGAGCCTTCTTAGCATTAAACCAAGACTCAGCATCCATCAAGTGGGATAGCTGTACCCGAGATAAACTAGTCTTAATTTCATAGGCATTGAGAATGGACTCTTTGACTTCCGATAACATAGCAATGGCCTTCTCCATTTCTTTAGAATCGCCAATTGCGACCGTCATCGGATTGTGAATCATCATCATAGCAACTGGACTCATATTGACGGTGGTTCCCGCCATAGCAATAACACTGGCTGCCGAAGCTGCTATGCCATCAATATTGACGGTCACGTCATCCTTGTAGTCCATTAACATATTGTAGATTTGAGCTGCCGCAAAGACATCTCCACCCGGTGAATTAATCCATAAGGTCAATGGTCCGGTGCCACTCATGAGTTCATTCTTAAAGATTCGCGGAGTCACATCATCATCCACCCAGGATTCACTAGCGATTGTACCATTTAGATGCAGCACACGCCCCATTTCATTCTCGCTGAAATTCCAAAATTTATTCATGACTCTCTCCTTTTTGATTTGTTTTCATAAATCCTCCTGCATCTTTTAACTTGGTCATATTGCCATTAATGAGGTAAAGGTCACCCCCTTCTTCTGGCGGGATAGGGTTGAGTTCTTCCAGCTCTCGGATATCATTTGTCGAGAGCCAGCCGTTTTGCCGTCCAATCGCATAGCCGTTCATTCGACTTTGGTAATCCCCACGAAGCAAGCCATCCACATTGAATTTAATGAAATGGGTCTTCTTTTCTTCCGGCAGCAGCAAACTTTTCTTAAGAGCCTGTTCAAACCGAACCACCCAGGGATCCAAGGTATACTTAACAAACTCAAGGGATTGTTGCTCAATGTTAGAGAAACTGGACTTCTCTAAATCTCCTACCATGTGCGGTGGAATCCGAAAGAGACGCGCAATCTCATTGATTTGAAACTTGCGGGTTTCCAAGAACTGTGCTTCTTCAGGCGGTATCCCAATTTGCTTATAGCTCATACCTTCTTCCAGGACAGCTACCTTATGAGCATTTCGTGTCCCCTGATAGACTGCATTCCAGGAATCTCGGACCTTAGCAGGGTCTTTTAAGATACCCGGGTGTTCGAGAACTCCACCGGGGTTAGCACCGTTGCCAAAGAAACTAGCGCCATATTCTTCACAGGCAAGCGTTATCCCCACCGCATTCTTCGCCAGAGCAATCGGAGAATAACCAATCAGACCATCAAACCCTAAGCCTGGAATATGAAGTACCTCTTCTTGTGATAAAACAATGCTTCCTTTTTCCTGAAAATTAGGATTGTCTTCCTCATAACGATTGTAAACATAAAAGAGCTTGCCCTTCTCACTTCGATGAACGCTCATCTGATCCGGTAGCAAAGGATACAGCCCAATCACCTGACCTGAACGGTCACGAAGAATCTGAGAATAGGCATTCCCCCAGATCAAGAGATGGCTCATCAAGGTTTCCCGAAAGACAAAAGATGTCATGTCAGGATTCGGCTCATCATGCAAAAGCGTGTAAAGGACATGTTCCGTATCCTTTGCTTTTCCTCCTTCGGAGTATCGATAAACATGAAGAGGTAAAGATGCAATGGTCTCTGACAGAATCCTTACGCAGGCATAGACCGCTGTCGTTTGTAATGCCGTCCGTTCATTGACCGTTTTCCCACTCGTGGTTCGACCAAAGAGTAGCGAAAAGTCATTCCCTTCATACTTATTTTTGGGCTCTCCCCTCTGTCGTTTTAGTCCTAATCGTTCCAATATTCCCATAGTCATCTCCTTTTCTAGGCATGAAAAAAAGCACCTCGCTTGAGATGCTTTACAATCACTCTTTCAATTGTGGAAAATCTAATAAATTTAAAAGGATAAGATTCCTCGCTCGTCATAAATACTACCGTCATTCTTTTGATGTCGAATGCACCTGTCTAAAGCCATAATGGTCGCGATAATCCCGTCAATCTTTTCGACAGATTTTTCTTTATCAGGCTTAATATTTCCGGCTGGGTCCTGTCTCATGACTACGTTTTGGGCCATCCATTTTAGAACCGGATGACCTCCATGCTGGATTTTACCTTCCATCATGAGTTTATAGTACTCTTTGGAAGGTGGACTCATGTCCTTATAGCCCTGACCAAATGGAACCATTGTTAAACCCATGCCTTCTAAGTTCTGAACCATCTGTGTCGCATTCCAGCGGTCATAGGCAATTTCTTTGATATGATAGATAGTGGACAGTTCTTCAATGTACCGTTCAATAAATCCATAATGAACAACATTCCCTTCCGTGGTAAGAAGAAAGCCTTGCTTTTCCCAGACATCGTACAGCACATGGTCTCGTCTAGATCTAAGAACCAGGGTTTCTTCAGGCAACCAAAAATATGGAAGAACTTGATAGTTCTCTGCTTCATTTCTTGGTGGGAAGATTAGGACAAAGGCTGTAATATCTGAAGTGGAAGATAAATCCAGACCAGCATAACAATCTCTGCCTTTTAGACTCTCCACATCAATCGGCTGTCTTCCTTTATCATAGATATGTTCCGGAATCCAAGTCACAGCTGAATTGGTCCAAATATTGAGTCGCAATTGCTTGAATACATTTTCTTCTGCTGGGTTATCTAAGGCATTCAGATAAGCTTCCCGAACCCGGTCAATCCCAATCGTATGACCAAGGGAGGGATTAGCCTTTAGCCAGTTCTCTTCATCGTTCCAATCATCTTCTTCTGAAAGGCCATAGACAACTGGATAAAAGGTACTATCTTTTTTTCGCCCCTTTAGTATATCTAAGGCCTTGGTATGCAATTCATAACAAATAGAGTTTTTATCGTTTCCTGCTGTCGTGATAATAAAAAAGAGCGGCTGCTCCCTTGCATCACCACTCCCTTTGGTTAAGACATCGTATAAATGGCGATTGGGCTGGGCATGAATTTCATCAAAGACTAAACCTGATACATTGAGTCCATGCTTGGTTCCAGTTTCAGCCGATAACACTTGATAGAAACCAGCATTGGAATAATTGATGATACGTTTAGTGGCTCCCATGACTTTGGATCGTTTCTCCAGAGCTTTACTCATCAAAACCATTTGCTTGGCCACATCAAAAACAATAGAAGCTTGATTTCGGTCACAAGCTGCCCCATACACTTCGGCACTGGCTTCTCCGTCTGCGTATAAGAGATAAAGAGCAATCGCAGCAGCTAGTTCAGACTTCCCATTCTTTTTAGGAATCTCTACATAGGCCGTCAGGAACTGTCGATTCCCATCTTCTTTTACGATACCAAAAAGGTCACGTACAATTTGTTCCTGCCAGGGTAATAAGAAGAATTTCTGTCCCGCCCAGCGTCCTTTGGTATGGCAGAGATTCTGAATGAAGGTTACTGCCCGGTCTGCCTTTTTCTCGTCATAATGAGAAGTTGGAAGCATGAAGGGAGAAGGGATGTAGTAATATGTCATAAGCGCCCTCCAAGTAAATCTTCCATTTCATCACCTGACCCCACATCTGTATCCATCGAAGCAAGTCGTGTTCTGGAAGATGGAGTCAAGCCAAACTGTTCACAGAATTTAAGCATGATTTTAAGATTGGTCTGAGAAATAGAAACTTGTGGCACTTGTTGGAGATAGCTATTGGGAGTTTTGATGATAGAGCCGTGTTTTGAAAGAAACTCTTCTGCTTCCTTCCAGCGTGCATAAGCTTGGCAGTAACCTGCAAAAGCTGTCATATCCATATCAGTTAAAAGTCCCAATCCTTCTAGGATTTTGCCCATACGCTTCCATTCTTTCTTGGCATCTTCTTCAAGCCAGGAAGGGCATCTAGGAGCTTTCTTCTTAGGCTGTATTTCATTCTTTGGAAGTGGACGCTTGCCAGGATTCCCTTCTAAGATTTTTAAACTAATTGGTTTGGGCTTTCTGCCCTTCTGTGCCATGCCCTCACCTCCTTCAGCCCACAAGAAAAAAGTCCGAAGACTTAATTTCTTATGAATCGATTTTCTCTACTTCATCAATGCCAT
Source organism: Streptococcus sp. GMD4S (assembly GCF_000296955.1). NCBI lineage: Bacteria > Bacillati > Bacillota > Bacilli > Lactobacillales > Streptococcaceae > Streptococcus > Streptococcus sp. GMD4S. The sequence goes on along the minus strand of NZ_AJRE01000446.1, from coordinate 31,945 downwards.
GTAACACATGGAGTTGTCGGCCATTGTCCCATTGAACAACCAAGGAACCAATATCATCTACATCTTCCACCGTTCCCAACATACCAATTGGCACTGGATTCGGGTCTTCCATTTTTAAGAGCCGCACCCTTGTTCCAGCAGGATACCGCTTTTTTAATAATTCTACAATCTTCGCATTCATCTTTGTTCTCCTTTGGGGTTCAATTTGTTCAATGGTATAATACCTCTATTATACATATTTATCCAGTTATAAGAGATAATTATTCGAATATTTTTTGACTTTCAAGAGTGGTCTCCACAATCAATTGCTCAATCATTTGATTGATATATTTCAATTCTAGATAACCAAACTGATTGGTCTTCAATGCCCTCTTAATATGCATAAGCAGTTCCTGAAGTTGTATTTTGGAAACTGGTGATATCGATGGAAACGACTCCAATTGAACAGCAATTTTTTCAAGATAATGCTTGGTTTCTGATTCAGGAAGATTATTCGTCATGATTTTCCTTTATCGCATTTAGAATGGCTTTCCCAATAGCAAATACAACTGATACTGTCACACCGTTTCCTGCTTGTTTATACAACTGAGCATCCGAATTTACGGCACAAGCTTTTTCAAATAACTCATCAGGAAATCCTTAAAGCCTGAAGCATTCTTTAGGAGTCAATCTTCGAATCTTAACTGTTTTTCCCTTCCAGACAACAGCTCCCATTTGCCCTCCGCAAGAAAGGTTATGAGCCAATCCTTTTCCAACTCGTGCTCTTCTTGTTCTGGATCCTGGATAAGATAAATCAACTGAATCTCCAACATTCGCAACTTGATAACCTTTCTTAGTACCATTGCGAACCTTTATCCCCTCTTGCTCAGCAACTTCTAAAACTGCTGTATTCATAGCTGTTCTTTTTGTCACCCCTGATGTATAGCGAGCAGTGATACAGCGTGCTGTATTTGTTACCTTAGGAGCTGTCAAAGATTGGTCAATCATATAGAGTCCTGTTTTAGCACCTACTCCGCCTCCCTCACCAACAAGAGTCGTTGAAATGCCAGAAGTATCATAAACTCTGTAACTTTGCATGCCACCTATAAGCTGCTTAAGATGGCTGCTGCTTTCTCTGCGGACAGGTAATACTTGTCGTCTACCTCTGCTTCTAAGATGTCCGAGAGTATAGACTCGTTCTCTGTTTTGTGCGACTCCGTAATCTTTGGAATTAAAAATCTGCCATTCGAGGTCATACCCTGCTTGCCCCAGACTAGAGAGATAGTCGAGATAATCTCGTCCCCGGCTGCTTGATAAAAGTCCCTTAACATTTTCAAGGAGTATCCACTCGGGTTTATCCTTTTCTTCTTGGCTTTCGAGCAAAGCAACAAATCTAAAAAAGAGTCCACTTCGTTCACCGTATAATCCGGCTCGCTTTCCTGCGATAGACAGATTTTGACAAGGGCTTCCCGCACACCATAAATCTGCTTTTGGAAGTTGTGCTGGGTTGATGCTTGTGATATCGTCATGGAACCATTCTCCTTTCGTTTCATACATGGCTTCATATGATTTTCTTGCAAACTTATCCTTCTCGCAATAGCCAATACATTTCATTCCCGTCAACTCTAATCCACAACGAAAGCCACCGATTCCTGCAAAGAAATCCAGAAAAGTTATCGTCATTGTGCTTCCTCCATTTCATTCAAAGCTTCTTCAAAAGATAAGGTCCTGCCTTCACGGATTAGTTTCACATCCGTCTTTTCTGTTGCTTCCATGTAGCGTTTGACAATAACATCCACAAACTTTTCATCCAGTTCTATGCCATAACAAACTCGACCTGTCTGATCAGCCGCAATTAAGGTAGACCCACTGCCTAAAAATGGGTCCAGTATAAGTGTCCCTCGCATGGAAGAATTCTGAATCGGATAAGCCATAAGCTGAACAGGCTTCATAGTCGGATGCTCTTTACTGGATTTTGGACGGTCATATTCCCAAATGGTCGTCTGCTTTCTATCAGAAAACCATTGGTGTTTTCCTTTTTGTTTCCAGCCATAGAGCACAGGTTCATGTTGCCACTGGTAAGGGCTTCTACCTAATACCAGAGCATTCTTTTTCCAAACGCAACAACCGCTCAGATAAAAGCCAGCATCCTTAAAGGCCCTTCTGAAATTCAGTCCTTCTGTATCCGCATGGAAAACATAGATAGAAGCATCATCCTCCATGGACTGTTCTACATTGACAAACATGTTAAAAAGGAACTGATAAAAATCCGCATCGGACATATCATCATTTTTGATTTTTCCCGCTGTTTCTTCCACATTAACATTGTAAGGAGGGTCAGTTACGATAAGGTTGGCCTTCTTATCTCCCAGGAGAAGCTGATAAGTTTCTAGCTTTGTAGAATCACCACAAATCACTCGGTGTTTCCCAAGATGCCAGATATCTCCTTGTTTCGAGATAGTCGGTTTTGTCAGCTCCCCATCTACATCAAAGTCATCTTCTTTCACTTCCTTGTTGTGAACCTTAGAAAATAGCTGATCGATTTCTGGGGCTTCAAAACCGGTTAGGTCTAAATTGAAATCCGCATCTTGCAAGTCCACCATCAGGTCTGCGAGAAGTTCTTCATTCCACGCGCCTGTGATTTTATTTAAAGCAACATTCAGGGCCTTTACCTTATTCTCATCCTCAATTCGAACCTGAACACATTGAACTTCTTTATAGCCCAAGTCAGATAAGACGGTCAGTCGTTGATGGCCTCCAATTACAGTACCATCGAAATTAACAATAATCGGGTCAACATAACCAAACTCCACAATGGATTTCTTGATTTTTTCGTATTCCTTATCACCCTTCTTGAGTTTCTTTCGTGGGTTATAAGCCGCTGGTTTTAAAGAGTCAATGGATAAAGAGACCCATGTCATATCTTGTGTGACTTTCATACTACCTCCTTAGTAAAAACGAGATTGAATATAGCAGGCATGGCTACAAAATTTCCGCTTCGCATTGCCGTATGATAAAAAAGACTTACCGCAATGTTGGCAAGCCAATTCATAGTAAGCTGTATTTTGTTTCTGGTGTAATTCTGGATGGTCCTGCCACCAGTATCTCCGACAAGCATCTGAACAAAACTTCTTAGGTCGACCAGTTCCTTTGGGGATAAAGGTTTCTTTACAGTGAAGGCAACAAGGAAGACCACTGGCTTGGTCTTTCATCATCTTCGTGACGGCATTTCGATAGCCCAATAGTTCCGGATTTCGTTTGCAGTAATTGCGAACAGAATCCCTAGATAAACCGACTATCTTTCCAATCGATTGGTATCCCAAACCTTCAGAACGTAGTTTTCTAATCTGTTTTCTCTGAAAATCGTCCATTTCTGCCTCCTTTCTTTACTGAAATCTCTAACCTTTTAAATCATAAAACGAAATAAAAACAAGCCATAACTTCCTGTTACAGCTTGTTTTTCAGTTATTTATTTCTTCAAAAAATATACCCCTTTTACATTTTGCGAAAATGCACGTTTGAGGGGGCCACGGTCTTTTGAGAGGCAACTCACAGAGATTTTATCCCCCCTACCCCTCGTCAGAAATCATAGCCATAAATTGGAGCATGGTCTTCCGTCATAGTTTTATAATCATGACAGGATTTACAAAGAGGTTGCCAGTTGCCCTCATTCCAAAAGAGTTTTTGGTTTCCTCGATGAGGAGTGATATGATCCACTACTGTTGCAGGTGTAATCATTCCTTTAGCTCGACACCTCACGCAAAGCGGATGTGTTTTCAAGAAATGAAGCCGAGCTTTGTTCCACCGTGAGTCGTAACCTTTAGCCTTTGTCGACTTCACCTCAAGTGAGTGAACACTTTGGTGATCCTCGCAGTACTTAGAACCATAAGGTACGAGCTTTGGACAGTTTGGAAATTTGCAGGGCTGAGCGGGTCGTCTCGGCATGGCCTTCACCCCTCCTCTCTATGTTCTTTCACATCTTAATCATATCACAATTATTCGTGCAAAGCAGTACCGACTTAGTACCGTATTAGTACCGGGGTAGTTCCAGAGTAGTCCCGCCCTAATACCGGGGTAGTTCCAGAGTAGTCCCGCCCTAATACCGGGGTAGTCCCGTCTTTTTGTTTTTTACAGTTTTTACTTGACAAATAAAAAAGTTCTATCTCACCAACAGATAGAACTTAGTATTTCAGTTATAAAATACGGCTACTAGCACATAAGATCATCAGAGATTTTCATTTTCAGCTCCTCTGATAAAGTACTCAAACTTTTTCCCTTATCTTGCATGTGGATAGTATCATACTTCCTTATCACATCTTCTTTACTTAAAATAAAATCGACAGCATGAATAGACTGAGAGCTTGTTTTATCAAATATATTTCTATCTTTAACTCTAAAACTCCTAGGCACATAATATGTATCCCCAGTAGCATCAGTTGAGTCCAGAACCACTAATAATGATTTATCTAGGTTTGTGAGTGCATACGGATAAGTTGCTGACGCAGTAACTAAATCCTTTATTACAAATAGCTCCTCTTTTATAAATAAATCTAGTGCTCTCAATCCCTCCGTTTTTCTGATTGCTATACTTAATGGATGGCGATCATTAAAAAATATCTGATTTCCCCCTAAATGCCCTTCAGAGGCTGACATGTAAAATTGGTTTGGCGACAGTCTTGCATTTGCACCAGTAAGATGTTTAAAACTATCAGTTTTAAAATGCATTTCAAAACATTCATCACCAAATATATAAATAAAACGCTTACCTACAAGTCTCTCCTTATACAAACGAGCACTACTAATAATATTTCTTCTTACTTGCTCTTTTTTTCTATGAATATTCACTAAGCTTTTCCAGTCTTTCTTTAACAATAAAAGAGCAACCTACTCAGGTCACCCTTCTATTTATATAGTGAGTGTTTTATCCTGGTTGTCAGGCTCGCTACCCATCTTGATAGCTAAAATGTTACGGACATTCTTCTACTAGCCGTATTAGTCAAGCACTATCTCTGCTTTGGAGCTCGCTACCCATCTTGATAGCTTTAAGTTATGGAATTATACCTGTTCCATACCCAGTACAACTTTAAAGTGTCTCCACACTCAAGATATTTCTATCTTCACTAATATTATACAACAAGAAAGGAGGTGATGCAAGTAATCAGTGGAATTTTTTCAAAATTTTGAAACCTCAACCTCTTTTCAATTTCTAAATGAAAATGACCTACAGCAAGCTGTAAGCCATTTATTTTAGTCGGTTTATTCTGGTGTCTGCCACCCGCTTGGCTCTTATGTCCAAGATTAAATATCGGATTTAATTTTGGTGTCCGCCACCCGCTTGGCCCTTATGTCCAAGATTAATATCAGATTGACCATGAGCCGACCACTCAAATTAAAAATTCTCATTTCACACTCGGCTAATTTTTGTTTACCAACAAGTCAGAACCGTCACTTGTCTCATCAAAGTGATGACATGAGAATATCTCATCTACATCATATTATACGTTAAGTAGACCTATTACGCAAATGAAAAACAATCCAATGAACAACGAACCATGCGCCTGTAATAATTTTCCATTATGTATGCTGCCATATCTGAGATGGCTTCCTTTGTCACTGGCATAACCTGCATGCTGTAGGTTTGTTGATTATAAAGTGTTAAGAATTGAAACTTGATATGGTAGATATAGACTCCTGAAACAAATAAAGTAGATAGGATTTCAACTTCTAAGATTTTCAAGTGTAGCACCTCTTTCTGTTGGTACTTCTAGTATAACTAAAAACAACTGATCAGGGGTTGCTATCCTCTCAAATGTACAAAAAAATGCCTGAAATGACCATTTCTTGTATCTCAGACATTTTTAAGGCAGAAACTTCAAATATTTCTGCGCTCTATATTTAAGCTGGAAAACGTTCTAGAATCTGGTCCAAAATTTCTTCTAGGCTTTCATCTTCCGGATACATTTCCCAACCCCTGTCGTAACTAATGACTTCCTCACCGTCTACGTCCACTCCCAATTTAAAGATGCGTCCGTTGTCTATTCCATCCTCGAAGGGTTCAGTGCTTACCTTCGCTAGGTAAACCACCTTTCGATTGTGACTTGTAAATATTCCTTCTTGCCACATGTTTCTGCCTCCTTAGTCCAACCAAACGTAGTCGTCAACTTCCAACGTGGTAAAATCCGTATTTCTTAATTAAGTCCACTATTTTTTCAGGGCTTTTACCCCTTTTCTTTTTTGTATGTGTATGTTACCGTACGACTTTTTATTTATCAAGTCATTAGCGAAGATTATTCAAAATTTTTTAAACTCCTATCTGGACCCGTAAAGCCCGGTCAATCCGCACCAGCCAGGCTTCTTCTCGAATGGTCATGACCTTATTTTTTAACTGAAATTTATCCACTGTAAGAACCTGCTCTGCCAAAACCAAGCTGGACCACTTAAGCCCTTTGAAAACTTTCTTAGGTAGATACACATGAGTAGGCAGGTGCTTTTTCTTTTGAACCTGCTTGGTTAGGGGAACAACCGTAACCAAATGAGAATGGTCATTAGCTTTATTATTGCTGACGATGATGGCCGGTCGAATCCCTTGCTGAATATGACTGTTTTTCTGATTTCCAAAATCTACGTAATAAATATCTCCTCGTTTGCACATATGGTTCTCCTCTAGCTAAGTAAAAAATCTTCTAACTGCTGGTTTCTGATGGTATAAATCAAACGCAGTTCCTTAATGGCCTTTTGCTTCCACCTGCTAATGGTACTCCTGCTGATATGATACTTGACCATAAGGTTGTCCCAGCTTTCTGACACAATGACTAAATCCGTCACAAATTCCGCCAAATCATCTGGAAGCTGACTGACAGCTACTTCAAAAAAATGCAATTCCTGAACTAAACGACAGTAGCGCTTTGACAAATATTGATAAAGCTCCCGATTGGCTTTCTCTGTTTCTTCCTTGTAGGATAAAGCAATGATCTCACTGCGATAAGGATTCTTACTGGTCTGCACCCTTGGTTCATCAGACCGACCATAGACCATGGTGTCCAGCATCTCATTTTCTGAGATGCCGACAAACTGGTCCAACTGGCTACATAAGAGCTTCATCTCCTTTTTCATGTTCTTGTAATCATAGAAAAAGCTTTCTATTTTATCCATCCTTTTCCTCCTCTCTCAATTCATATCTGACGGCATCAATCAGGGATTGCTGAGAGATGTCCTTTTCTTTCAATCGTTTCATGACTTGTTCGTCCATCGTGCTCTTTGTAATGATGTGGTGAACAACCACCGTTTCTTTCTGCCCTTGCCGCCAGAGCCTGGCATTAAGTTGCTGGTACAGCTCCAAAGACCAAGTTAAGCCGAACCAACAAATGGTATGACCGCCAGCTTGAAGATTCAGTCCATGACCACTGCTTGCCGGGTGAATCAAACCAAGGACTATCTTTCCCTTGTTCCAGTCCTCAATATCCTGATTGCTTTGAATCACTCTAGTTTCTGAAAAACGTTCCTTGATGCGTTTCAAATCATGCTGGAACCAATAAGCGACTAACAAAGGCCGGCCATTCATACTCTCCACCATTTCTTCAAGAGCCACTAACTTCTGATCATGCAAGAGTACCGCCTTTCGATTCTCATCATAAACCATGCCATTAGCCATCTGCAGTAATTTATTCGAAAGGCTGGCACTGTTCACGGCATCAAGTACCTGCCCCTTGAGAGAAACCACCATCTCTGCTTTGAGCTCCTTATAAACTGCAAATTCTGTCTCCGACATCTCAACTAGAACTTCATTGTCCACTCGTTCTGGCATATTAAGATAATCCACTGCCTTCATAGAAATCGTCATATCCGCTATCTTTTCATAGATGGCTTCTTCTGCGCCATCCTTTGGCTTATAAGAAAAGATAACCTGACCGTTTCGTTTGTCGGGGTCAAAATACTGATTGCGAAAAGCTGTGATGAAGCGTCCCAGGCGCTGTCCGCCATCTAAAATGCCAATCTCAGAAAATAGGTCCATGATGTTTCCAGGAGTTCCCGTCAGCCCAACCATGCGCTTGATTTTAAATCGAACTTTCCTAAGAGCCTTGACGCGTTTAGCCTGATAAGACTTGAAGCTAGATAGCTCATCAATCACCACCATATCAAAATCAAAGAGTTGATTCTGAATCAACCAGACGACATTTTCTCGGTTGATGGTATAAATAAAGGCTGAGCGTGTTAAGGCGGCTCTTCGCTCTGGTTCACTGCCAATGGCAATGGAAATATCCAGCCCCTTTAAATGTTCCCACTTATCCAGCTCACTCTTCCAAGTATGACTGGCTACTCGAAGCGGGGCAATGACCAAGACTTTTCTGACCTCAAATGAATCCAATATCAAATTCCACAATGCCGTTAAGGTAATCACGGTTTTGCCTAGTCCCATATCAAGAATCAAACAAGCTGTCTCATGCTCCTCAATGAATCGAGTCGCTACCTCCTGATAAGGATGTGCCTTGTATGTCATCTAGTATTTCTCCAATCTTTCCTTTATCATCCAGCATATAAACCAGAAACCCCAGCTTTCTTAACTGTTCCATGCGCCTGACCTGAATCTTTCTGGGCTTTTCTCCTGGGGCTTTTAACTCCACAAAACCAATCTTTCCTTGAGGTAAAATCACGATTCGATCAGGCATCCCTACCAAGCCAGGCGAGACAAACTTCATGGCGAGACCACCCCGCTTCTGACTTTCTAGTCTCAGTTTTTCTTCAATTTCTCTTTCTCGCATTTCTTCTCCTCCCAGGGTTTCCGATAGGGGGTGCCAAAAGGGTTCAAACTCCTTACGCGCGTATGGGTGTCCATTACTCCTATTTTACTAGTAGTAACACTACTCTCTTAGAAAAGATAGGCAACTAAGGAAACTAGTACTAGAGAAACTACTATTGGCAACAGCTTTGAGCAGTTTCCCATTCGGTTGCTGAAAGGTAAAATCGAAAACCTGCGGAAACCAACTAAAGCTTCCCAAGTTGCCTTACGGCACCCGGACAAAAGCACGTTGAGTACCATACAGGGAAAACTTCATCTTACCAGTCGTATTTCCTGTGTACTTATTCCAGCCACCGATTTTATTTAGAATTCCTTCAATTTCATAGGAATCAGCCTTTTTGATATTCTGTCGTTCCTTACCGAAGCACTCACACCAAATTTCCATAATGCAGACCCGCTCACGCTGTTCTGTTCCCTTCAAAGTCTGACTGCCAAAGTCACTACCAGCCAAGAAAGTCCGTCGCTCATATAAGTCCATCTTGGCCCAGTTATCTGGCAATAAGGTATCCAGGTACTCAGCTACAATGCCTTCTCGGTCGTCTGATTCCATGGCCTCCTGTCGCTCTTTATTTGCTTCATTTTCTGCTTTTCCTTTTAGAAACAATTCCTCCCCTGCTTCATAATAGACCTTGGCTTCTGCCCACAATTGGTCTACATCGACTAGCTCCCAAGGCTTTAACTGACTGGCATCGGACACTCGAATCGGCCAAAAGCGACGGTTCCCAGTCACGTCTCGCAAGAAGCCACCTTCTGAATTGGTTGAACCCACAATAATACAAGCGCGTGGGTGACTTTCCACATTCACCCCATAGGCTTGACGGAACTTATCATCCTGTCGTGATATAAAGGATTTAACAGTTTCCACATCTGTTTTTCGAATTCCTGTCATCTCAGAAATTTCTAGAATCCAATAGCCCTGGAGCTTTTCTGCCGCAGTTTTATCCCGCATGTCTGAAATCGCCAGAGAATCCGAGAACCACTCTTTACCTAGCTTGAGAAAGAAGGTTGATTTTCCTATCCCCTGCGGTCCATTTAGTACAAGAATAGAATCAAACTTAATACCTGGTTCATAAATTCTTGCTATCGCAGCCACCATAGTTTTTCGCATGACTGCTCGTGTATAAGCTGTGTCCTTTGCCCCAAGGTAAACGATAAGAAGCGAATCAATCCGTTCGACTCCATCCCAGACCAAGGGTTCTAAATACTCCTTAATGGGATGGTAGAGCCGGTAAGAAGTCACCACAGCTAAAAGAGCATCCTTGAACTTGGTAGGTGACCAAATACCATAGACACGCTCAAAGTAGAGCTTGGCATTAGCTAAGTCCGAATCATTCCAGCCAGGACGTGACCGTCTCCAAGGCAGCTCACCAATCACATCAATAACATTCTTGAATTCATTGTAGACAATGTTTTGAAGATTGGGGTCAAAGTGCAGAATCGTCGCAATGTTGGATAAGGTATCCTTAACACGGCCGGTCTTATCCAGCTCTAAGCTCGCCTGCCAATTCTCCGTATCAGCAAATTCCAAAGTCGCATCTGCTAAGCGCTCTTTTGCCAGTGTCTCCCTGGTCGCATCATCTTTTAGGACATAATCCTGCATAGCCTTATAAGACGGTTGCTTAGCTGAGTCTTTCTTTTCCTCATCATCCTGATCACCAAAGAGATGCAGGCGAACCAGGTCAAAAGCCGATAAAAGCCTGTGACCATAAGGGTCGGTCGCATGGTGGCTATAAGCAAATTTGTCATCATAAAGAACAACCCCAGCACTGGTTGTGGCATGAATATAATCAAAACGACCTGGAATGCTGGAAGGCTTGTAAACATCTCCTAGAAATTTTTCAATTGCTTCTGTAATGGTGTAGGTTCGGTTAAAAGCCCCAATCAAGCCAGATTTTCCAAGAGGATCTGCTTGTTTGGCAATGGCCCGCTCCAGCAGCTTGTTCTGCCGGCTGGATACAGGCCACTCAGTCGTATCTTTCCAGTTCTGATAGCGCGCTAGAACCGTGTCCGGACTGAGGAAGTCACCCTCCAATTTTTTGAAGACAAATTCTCCATCTTGCGAGGTTGAAGGCCAATACATGAGTCGACTCGGTTCATAGGTCGTATCATCAAATAGCTCCATACCGATATCTTCAGCCACTTTTCTGGCAACAGCCTGGTATTCCTCAGCCGTTACTTCCCGAGATAAGGGGATAATCAAACGTAGCCTTGGATGCTCTTTGGTATGTTTATGCGTTGAATAGAAATAGGCAAAGAAAGAAAAGAAGAGTTCGACTTCATCCATAATGCCAGGTGTCGCAAAGTCCATATCTAAAGTCAGAGCCGAGCGAGACAACACCGCATCTTTCTTTCGTCTTCCTTTGTCAAGCTTTCCTAAAACAAAGCCGCCGACATCTTTAATATTATCTTGTTTTGATTTCGCTAGTTTCTTATACTCTGCAACGGTCTCAGCCGTTCGGATAGTGGTTGAAATGCGGGCTTCAAACTGTTCCAAGCTATAACTGGTTTGCGTCCAAATCTTATCGGTTCGTTTGTTTCCTAATGAAATGGTAAGTTCCATTCTTTCCTCCTTAATCTTTCTTATAAAATTCACAGGCATAGCCGTCGGCTTGTAAAGGCAGACCTTCGGCCCAGTCTGGCTTTGTGGCAAGTAGCTGGCAGACTTTTGCCACACTCTCTTCTCTCACTTCTACCACCACTTCATCATGCACATGAAGAACAATAGCTAATCCCTTTTGCTCGAGCTGCACCATGCCATAGGCCAATAAATCTCGGGCGATACCCTGAACAATATTTTCCACTAACTTTGGTCCATAGGTCTCAAGCCGAGTCCATTTCTTACTCTCTCCAATCCCTTCATAGGTCAAGCTAGGTTTGCCAAATGCATTCATGCCCATGCGAGGTTTAACATAAGCTAGCTTTCGTCCAGAAGGTAGCGTAATAAAGAGCATGCCAGATTGATAGCTGATGACAAGATTCTTAATCTTCTTCGGTTCTCTTGTTTCATAGACCTGCTTTGCGGTCTTATCTATCTCCCACCAAAAGGCCACAATATGCGGATTGGCTGACCGCCACTGATTGACGAGCGGCTGCAGTTCCTCTTCTTCCAGTCCCATATCCAGTGCTCCCATAGCGGTTAAAGCGCCGACTGACCCACCATAACCAAGAGCTAGTTCTGCAATCTTACCTTTTTGGCGAAGGTGGCTATTAACACCGTGTTTCTCAACCGGTACTCCAAACATAGAAGACGCAGATGCGCAATAGATATCCCCGCCCTGTTCAAAAACATCTAACCGCCAAGATTCCCCAGACAGCCAAGCCAACACCCGAGCTTCAATCGCAGCAAAGTCAGCAACGATAAACTGATGACCTGCTTTGGGGACAAAGGCAGTCCGAATAAGTTCAGAAAGGACACTCGGGACATTCTCATAGAGAGTATCCAAGGTTTCAAACCTCCCTTCTTTCACAAGGGTTCTGGCAAGGGACAAATCCTTGAGTTTGTTCTGAGGAAGATTCTGCACCTGAACCAATCGTCCAGCCCAGCGGCCAGTGCGATTCGCTCCATAAAATTGCAAAAGTCCATGTACCCGGCCGTCTGAGCAAACACAGCGTTCGATAGCCTGGTATTTCTTGACGGAGGTCTTGGACATCAAGAGACGCAGTTTTAACATTTCAAGTACTTCTCCATCTGCTTCTTTGAGTTGCTTGGTCACCTCTTTCTTTCCCAACGAGTCCATGAAGACTCCTTGCTCTTCTAACCAGCCCTTTAGTTGAGAGACAGAATTCGGATTCTCTAATCCACTCAATTCATAAGCACGCTTTGTGACCCGCTCCTTATAAGAAAGGTCACAAAGAATGGCCTGTTCAACCAACTGCAAGTCTACTTCTATGCCTCGGTCATTGATTTCCTGATCCAACTGATAGAGAAGCTGCTCACTATAAAGCAAGGGATGGTTTCTCAGACGCTCTCGAATAGCTTGTTCCACCTCAACATCTCGCTTGCAGTAACGTTTAAATAATTCCCAGTCCTCAGGCGCATGATGGGGGAAATTCCGCGCTCGCATACCATTTGCTTTCGTTCCTTTACAGGGCAGACAGAAATAGCGAATCAGCCTGCTTCCTTCTTTCATCTTTTGTTCTTCTATGTTGAGAACTCGGCCCACTCCTTCAAGGGATAATGGTAGGCCTAAACTTGCTGCAAGTACCGCCGTACAGAACCAGGACTTAGCTGAGAGATGCTCTCCTAGAAACTTGGAAAGACAGACCCTCTCAAAGTTGGCATTGAAGGCCGTTTTTATAATGGCATCATCTAATAGAGCTAAACGAATCTCTTCAGGAATCTGCTCTCCCTGAGCTAAGTCTACCACCTGCGTTTCTTTCTCATCCTCTTTATAGGCAAAGAGCAAAATCTCAAAGGCTAGGCTATCCACATAGCGATAGACTCCGCATTTTGTTAAGTCTACATCTGAATAAGTTTCAATATCAATGCTTAGAGTTTTCATCCGTCCTCCAATAGGTAAAGAGGTGGAGACCCACCTCAAGCTAGAAAGTCGTCATCATCAACGGTACCGAATTCATCTTCTGCTCGAACTCGGCCACCCAGTGGTTCTCCGTCTTTCAATTTTTGAATGTTTCCAAGGCCAGCTGCCACCCCACGATTGCCATTGGAGTTAAAGCCATAAAATGTCACAGATACCCGACCATAACAGCCTGAATAGACTTCCGTCTGATCTAGGATTGGCTGAACCTGCTGGTCTACGACCTGCGGCTTTTGTTTGGAATTACAGTTAATAAAATAACTATTGGCATAGGCTTCATCATCCGGCCGGTCAATATCTCCGTCTCGGAGTGGTAGTTTCAGATTGGCTGGAATCTTCCCTCCAAATTTTGAAATAGCTTCTTGTTTGGCCTGCTCTACGGCTTGTTGGATTTTCTGAATCGTGGCCTTATCACTCTTTGGAATAATTACTGATACAGAATATTTCGGTTCTGAACCATTGATAGATTGCGGCTCCCATACATTCGCATAGGATAGACGTCCAGGGACGATTACTTTTGTTTCTTTTGACATATTAGCTTCCTCCAAATTCAGCTGCTGCTGGAATATATTCTTTTCGTTTATCACTTTCAGGAACAAGGGTCAGCTTGCCTTGAGGTTTGCGGACCAAATGCCCTAACAATCGGTTAAATGCTTTCTTGCCCATCCGTTTCTCCAGTTCAGTCAGAGAAACCAGACTTTGTTTATAGATATCCGTGAAGCCTTCTGCTTCTGCTAGTTTGGCCACTTCATCTTCATCAGTGAACTGACGGATAGAGCGACCTTCGACCAGTTTAAATCCTTCCCATGATTTATGAGTATCAATGGCCACCTTGGTCGCATAGTCTTTCACCTCTGTCGCCCATTTGACTAGGTCATCCACATGAAGAAGAATTTCTTCAATCTCTCCATCCGTCAAAAGATGAGGGGAAGCCAACTGGAATTGTTCAAGCTCTTTATGATAGTCCATTCGTGCCCGAAGAACGGCATTACAAGGTGAGAACTGACACCAAGGACCATAGGTGACCTCTCCTTCTCCTTTAAAGGCCAGTTCAGCCTTAGGTTTCAGATCCGTCTCAGCCCACTCTAGCAAATCTTCTCGTTGTAAAATAGCCGTTGAGATATTCCCTTTTCGTGGCTGAAAAATGGTCATCTTGACTTCTTCAATATCATAGAGAGCATCGTAGAACTCCAAGGCTCCCAGGGCATAGAGCTTCATCTGCGGGTTGTTCTCGGCTTCGACCAGCACCCCTTTGCCATACTTGAAGTCCACAACATGCAGGGTGCTGTCTACCACAATGACACAGTCAGCCGTCCCAAATCCTTCTGGAACATAGCGAGAAAAGTCAACTTTCTGCTCAATGAGAACAATTGGATCACTGGTACCTTGTTTCAGTTGTTCAAACTCATCTATGATGAAGGCAACATAATCTTCCGTGGCTTGTTCCATCTCAAGCGTCAACTCACCTTCCGGTTCTTCTGCTTCTATCCGAAGTGCACTTTTCAGCTTATACTCAGCTAGAGCATGGGCCAGTGTCCCCTCTTCTGCTGCAGGATTAGTCTTGTGTTCAAAGAACTCCTCTAAGCGAGCAAGAGGCGGCACCGTCAGCCAGCGGTGGCTGGAGGATGCTGATAATAGTGCGTGTTGTTTTCCCGCCATATCAGAGTCCTTTCGCATCTTCAAGAAGAGAAGAATAACGCTTCTCTTCTACCGCAGAGAGCTTGTTTGCTCCATACTTTTGAAGGAGTTCTCGCACCTGTTCTGTTTTACCAGCTCGGGACTTTTCGGCCAGAACTTTACGGATATCTTCAATAGTGACTGTTGGTAAAGCTGCCTTTTCAGCTTTTTCCACAGGTGCTTCATCTGTATGGTCAACCGCACCATACAGTTCTTCCAAACTATCTGCCAGCATTCGTAAGTTGGAGACAACAGTTTCTAGTTTTTTCATTTGAGCCATAGCTTTTCCTTTCTTATTCTAAGAACATGCTTGGAAACTTCGACCAAACAGAATCTTTCGTATTAGTAACTCTTGGATTCTTTTCTCCTGCATAGCGAACTTTGTGGCCACTACATTGGAGGGCAAACAAGGGTTCTACCCGGTCATCAATTTCCATGGTATGTGGATTGATAGGCTGACCATTCTCGTGGAATAATCGGAAAGGTTTCCCCAGCTCTTTCGCCGTTTCAATCTCATACTTCATACCTTGAGAGATATTGGGACCATAGACCCAAATCTCATCACATCGCTTCAAAAGCTCCTGCCCCATGGTCAAGCCCTGGATTCGTTCATCAGGATTCCTGTCGTTTAAGAACTGTGTCAAAAGCAGATGCGGTGCAAGGGGGACATAGCCAGCTTTGGCAGCTTGCTTGGAATAGGCAATGGCCTTCTTTTCATTTTCTGCAACATTCCCTCGATAGGGTGAACAAATAAATACTATTTTCATTCGGAAAATTCCGTCCTTCATCAATTTTTTGGAGTTACTATCGATGGCCATCTCCAACTCACAAGACTAGTATAAAACCATTTGGCGAAAGTCAACAGAGCAAAAAATGAGGGGTTTTGAACGTGAAAATAAGTCTTTGATATAAACCATTTGTTTAAAAAACCTGTTAGAACGCAAAAAAGCACCCCTCAAAAAATGAGGGGTGCAACATAAAAAATTTTTAAATTGTTTTCACATTCATCGATTTTAGTTTTTCATTTACTTCTTCTAATGAAAGGTGGTAACAACTTCTTAGAATCATTTTATAAGCACAGTGGTGAGGAAGCAGGTCATTAAAACTGTGAGTGCTCTTCCTAATCAAATCAAAGCTAAAATCTGGATACAGCTTTAGGCCGATACAGACGGCAATTATGTTCTTCAACTTACCATTCTCTCCGTGCTTTGTTTCCATTCTCTCTATTGTAGAAACACTAACGCCACTGTATTCTTCCAATTGTTCCTGTGTACAATTCTTCCTATCTCGATGGAAACGCAATGTACCACAAAAATGATTCGGAAGAGATTCCATAATGCGCTGAATCTCAGGGAAAATATGGCCGGAGTATTCCGGGATTGAGTTGACTTCAATGATGTGTTCTGAGAAATCTATCTCAATTTTTAGTTCAGGCAGATTTCCACGATACAAGATATAATCATTGAAATCCTTAAAACTAATACTTTTCCGACCTGCATAGTGGATATCAAATACGAGACAGCATTCATCCATATGGGAGTATGCATAGTCAGTCATTTGATAAACTCCATATTCTACCATACGAACATACTTCTCAGAGTTTAGGCAGAAATGAGAATCTACATAAACATATTTCCCTGAATCCATCAGCTCTCTAAAGCGTTCGTTCTTGAAGTTCAAAAAACAAGCATTGTTAAAAGAGATGGTAAAGGTCTGATTGTTCTGAATCGCATCCGCTTCACAGGTGTAGCTCTTGATGTATTCATGCCCCACATACTTGTAGATGCCTTCAAACTCGGTATAACCAAGCTGCATCATGCGAATTTTTACAGCCCATCGGGACACTTGAAAGAATTGAGCTAAATCGTCAATCACCTGTTCAAACATGGTGATTCTTTCATCTTCATCAAAAAGGAACGAGTACTTGAGAAACAGTTCCTGAACCATCATTTTTGTGGTTTTCCTTGGCATTAGAATTCTCGCCGCAATACCATTGGCCTGCCACTCCATCCAGTCGTAAGCACTCCACTTATCTTCTTTAATAGCAGAGCGATTTAAACGGCTAGAAATTTTGGTATCTTTCGATCCTAATAAACTCTTGTATTCATTGTGAGTACGATGCAGGAGCCAGTGAACACATTCATGAATAATGGTATTATTAAAGCCTCCCTGATTCCGAAGTCCTTTTACCTTAGGGTCAACGAGAACAGTTCCGGCTTTCACAGTACGTTCCTTTTCTTGATTACCATCAAAGAAAGTCACAAGGCTATCTTTAAAAACCATCTCACCAAAAATAGAGCTATCTGAAGAAAGAGTACCCTCTTCAACCTCAACTCCAATATTCCCTGCAAAATCATAGATGGGCAGTGCCATAGGAGCTTGCAGCATCTCCGGATAATATTGTTCTAAAATATCTTCTGCAATACTATCCATATTCTTCGCGCTAACATAGGGCACAAATTCTTTTGAAAAATAAGGAACAGGCCCCTTCTCACTTGAAGGAACATAAGGCTTAATTTTTAAGACAGAAAATTGATGAAGACCATCTGCCAATAGGTACTTTACTTTTACTGAAAGCCAGATTTCAGCACTGTCATTTTCATAGCCAAATCGACCATGACCTCCAATATTTAAAAAACCAATTACAAGTAAATCCGAAACAATAAAGTCTCCACTTTTATTGCTTGCATGAATACTCTTTATAGAAAAGTCATCTAGTTTGGCAAAATTGATATCATCAATTGAATATGAGGATATATTTAAAGATTCTCTAGAGTTATAAACATACGAATTAATCTTAGCAAAAAGCTCATTATAAAATGTATTTTGGAATAAGGTTTGAAATGACATAACAATCTCCCTTTATAAAATATTTTTCTCCTTACATTTCGTCCTACCCCAAATTAGCCCTTTTAAAGCTAATCTAATTATATTCTTTGACTCCACTTTTAGTATCATTATAACAACAATTCTTGAAAAAAACTACTTTTTCCCATTGCATAATCTATATTCAACCTTATATTCTGTAAAAGCAAAGGGTATCATAATAATACTTTTAAAACCAAAATATTATTAATGCCCTTTTCTTTTTTCTAGGCGTTTTTGCGCCTTTAACTGAAATCGACGTTCCTTCATTTCCTCTTTACGTCTCTTGTTACTTAATCTTTTTTCTTTCTTCACTAACTCATGAACCTTAGATAATTCCTTCTGAGCCTTAGTAGATACTACAGGTTTATTTTTAGCCTTATTTATCTCTCTTTGCATCCTTTTGGGGTTAATTTTTTTATCTTTTGGTAATGTTTGTAACTCTGACGATGAAACTACAATTTTATTATTTTTTTCAATAAGATAGGGTAATTTTTTATAGATAAACTCAAAAACTTCAAAGTCTTTAGGTTCGCTACCAAATAAATGTTTAATTACTCTATAATTATTATTATAATCTGTATATTCAATTAGGCCATACCAAAAAGCATTATCAAAATAAATAGTTAATTTCATATCTTTTCCTCAATAAAACGGGCAATAGAACTGCTTATCAATTTTGGAGATTCATAGATTATATTGTGTCCGCCGGCAATAAATTCAGTAGTAGCATATGGAATTTTTTGCAACAATTTTTTAAACCTTCGATTAGAAATTACTTGATCGTATAATGGTCTTACTATCAATGTTGGTAGTTCAATGATTCTATTAATTGAGTTCAGACTACTATGTAGTTCAATATCTTTATTTATGACTGAAAGGCCTATTTCCCTCGTTAATTTAAAATACTCTTGTTTGAGGTCTCCTGTAACATCCGATTTAAATCCTTTTTCAAGACTATATTCAAATTCTTCATATGAGCTAAAAGTTAATTGACCTAACTTGATTGACTCAAATGGAGAGATTAAGACTCTCCCCTTTGGTAAAAATTTATTAAGTTGAAGTGTTATATAAGCTCCTAACGAGTGCCCTACAATAAAATAATTGTTACATTGTTGTATATGACATAATCTACGAATAACACATTCTAATATTTGTGATTCATTTTCAGAAAACGAAGAATCATATCCTGGCCTATATAACACACAGCATCTATATGTTGGTAAATAAGTAATAATCTTTTCCCAAACTAAGGGATGTTCTGATAGACCATGAATAAAAAAAAGTAAAAGATTATCTTTACTTTTTTCCCAAGATGAATTAATAGAATAGCACATTATTTTATTTTTAATCTTTATCTTTTTCTTTTTTAACAATGCGTTCATATCTTTCTTTTATATATTGCAATTCTTTTTGAGGACTATTCAACATATGTTCAATAAGGCGCTTTTGGTCAGCAGGATTCAATGATTTAGAAGGGATAAACTCTTGCTCCCATGACAATTTTGTCCCTTCCTTAACCCGTTCATAATACCATTTCAGTTTCATATAATCAAATGGAAAAACTGGATCTAATCTCTCACCTTCTACTGAAAACTTTTTTCTATCGGTCTTCCGTAAGGAAATCCATGAAATCTCTTTTTGACCATCATTCATAAATAATCTAAACTTTATACTATTTTCATCTTCTTCAAGTATTTCAACTTTTGTATAGTTTTTGAATAGCAACGGCCAGTTTCTAACATCATTCGTTATTTCAAAGACATCTTCAAGTCTATCTTTTATTATTATTTCATTCTTTACTTTCATCTACTCCTCCACAATTGCTATTGCCCTCACCCAAGCTGCATCCGCTTTATCTAACTTTATTGGAAATAAAGACAGCAAAAACCCCTCTTTAGGTAATTTATCTAGGTTGCACAGCTTCTCTATATGAACATATTCACGCGTTCTTCCAACGAAATGAGATGGCCATAGCACATTTCTATTTCCAGTAATTTTGAATTCGTTTAACATTACTGGAAAGGATCTATCAAATCCATAACTATCAATTCCTATTACCTTAACACCCAAATCTAACAAAAATTCTGTAGCTTCTTTAGACATCCCTGGCCCATCAGTAAAATATTCTTTTGTTCCATATAACTTATCCATATCCGTATAAACAAGTACGATGTCGTTTGGTTTAATTTCAATTTTTTCCTTTTCTAATACCTTTACTATATCTTCTTTCTCTATATTCTTTTTTCTAGGAAATTTTGAAAAGTTTAATACTTTACCTTCACCATAAAACCATTCAAGTGGCAATTGGTCAACAGATTTTGTATTTATATTTTCTACATTCTCACTATCCCCAAAATGAATGGGAGCATCAACATGTGTTCCCATATGAGTCGATAAAGTATAGGTATCAAGTGTCAAAAATTCATTATTAGGGAAAGAAGATATGGGTATTCCTGCTTTTTGTGCTAGTCCCTTTGCTCCCTCTGAACTAGTTAACCTAGTGTGCTTAAATTTAGAGGGTTCTGAATCGTTATCTCCCACAGAAACACTTAGATCAATAAATTTAACCATTTTTATTTTTCTCCAAAAATTTTAGTTGCTTCTTTAAAAGCAAGATTAACGTCTGTAATTCCAACAACTGGAAGGCCTAATAAAATTGTATGATAAATTTCTTCCTCACTTGCTCCAGCAGATAATGCTCTATGAATATGAGTATTAAGTCCACTAATTCCTCGATTTACAAGGAACATTGCAATTAATATCAATTCTTTTTCTCTTTGTGAAAAATCAATTTCATTTGTAATTTCTTCCGTTAAGGCGAAAAAAGCTTTTACTACCTCAGGATTAAATTCTTTAATTTCATCCATATCATTTATCCTTTCTCTATGTAAGTATGTCCTAACTTTGGGTTGGGAGCTAATGGAAATGCAATGTAAATGACTTTGACCTCTGCATTTGTTTCATTCTCAATCTTATAAGCTTGACCTTTAGGTATAAATACACATTCTTCTTCATGAATATCATATTTTATATTATTGACATATATATTAAATTCTCCAGAGATACAAATAATGATTTCATCACTAAATTCATGAAGAAGTTCTTGGCTTTTACCCGAATTTAAACTAGAAATACCAAATGTGAAGTCAGGAGTAGTACTTAAATAGAAATTCTTTAGTATAGGTTTTACCCAACCATATGGAGTTTTTACATCCGTTAGCTCTTTTATATTAATTATTTTAAATAGATTGTTCTTATTCACTTGTCTTTATCTCCGCTCCTCTATTTATTTTTCCTGTAATTCCCTTTGGAATTTTAGGAACTCTAAAAAATTTATCAGGAATCCCATAATGAGGGATTCTCTTTCTTAATCTACTTTTTAGTTTCAAATCTGATATTTTTTGATTATCAGCCAAAACAATATATGCCTCAATTGAAGTTTTGTTGATCGGATTCACTCTAACCATCGCTTCATTAATTTCAGACTGCCTAATCAGTTCGTTTTCTATAGTAGAACTCTTAAACCAATTTCCATTAATTTTAAATAAATCATTTGTTCTTCCACAATAGTAATAGTTATTACCTGCATCACGGTAAAACAAATCCCCTGTGCTTATTTCAGAAACTTCTTTGTTCCAGCAACTCCTTCCAGATACAAATAATTCCCCAACCTCATTAATTTCGGCTTCACTGCCATCTTTTTTGATAATCCTTGCTGAATATCCGGGTACAAGTGTTCCAACACTACCACTCTTTGGTGAATGTAAACTATTTATAAAAAAAATGTATAAAAGTTCTGTCGTTCCCATTCCTTCAACTAAATAATTATTTGTCCTTCTGCTCCATTCTTCAAATACTACATTAGGTAATGTTTCTCCACAAGAAATGCACATTCTAAACTTCGAACCTATTTCATTTATGTTATCATATAATTTTAGAATTGCATTAAAAAATGTCGGTACTCCAAAAACTACTGTAGGATTATTCCTACAAATACTTTTATATATCTGTGAAATGGAATCATATTCGCAAATGAATACTGTTGCACCTGCATAAAATGGTAGATATACACTATTTCCAAATCCATACGCAAAAGGAATTTTAGACACTGAAAAAATTAAATCCTCTGGTACAATACATGTAGAAGTAGCTTGAAAACTTTCTATACAATTAAGTACATCATCCAGAGTATGTGGAATAATCTTAGAATTTCCAGTGCTTCCCGAAGTACATAAATAAAAAGAAGGAACATCACTAGGTAAACAATCTATATTACTAAAATTCAATTCTTCAGTACATTCTTTTGTATTAAGGTAAGAACGTATATCATCAAGTTTCACTATTGCTTGATTGTCACATTCTAAATCAATATCACTAATTAAATAAACTGAGTTTGAATTAGAGTATAAATAATCTAAGTTTGCCCTATTCATTTTTTTATTTATTAAAATAGGTCTAATTCCCGAAAATATACATGCCCAAAATAAGAAAACATATTCTGGACAATCATTCATATATATTGATACTGTTTGGTTTTTATGAATAGAAAGCCTAGATAAATATTCCTTGAGACAAAAAATATTAAACAGTAAATCTTTATACGTAAATTTAGTTTTGTCAGTAATTATTGCTAACTTTGGATGCTTACTTGGATCAAAAAACATTGTTTTAATTAAACTATTCATACTCTACCTCTAAAATAACAGATGTGTAAATATTATTACGATCACATGTAAATGATAACAACGCATTAAAATTATCTTTAAATAAACCTTCTTTAATATTTAAAATATAGGCTTGTTTTTCTATTTTTATCTCTATATCGCTATATTTAATTCCTCTAAAACCAGTCCCAAGTGCTTTTGACGCTGACTCTTTTAGTGAAAACAATAAGGTCGCTCTAAAAATACAGTCCGTATTACATTGCTTAATAAATTTCCACTCATTTTCAGTATATATGAGGTCAACCATTATTGAATCATATTTTTCTAACAATACACGAGTTCGCTCAAAATTTTGAATATCTATACCATGGCCATAAATCATATTATTTATACCAAATGGTGAACCATCCCAGTGGAAACTGCCTATCTTGGGTAGAAAATGATAGGATACGCTCAAGATGTTCTAACTTAAATTCAGGATAAAAAGTATCCAATAATTCTTCACTTGAGATTCTCCTTGGTTGTGCTCCAGGTGAAATTTTATCGGAAAAACAACGAAGAATAAACATACCGCCAGGTTTTAAGAATTTAAGGATTTGCTTAGCATAAATTTTCCTTTCATCATCTGTTAAATGATGAAAACACCCTTGATCCGTAATAACATCAAAACTGTTCTCTTCCAATTCCATTTCAAGAATGTCACCGACTTTCCAATCCACAACTACATCATATGCGCTAGCAATTTTTTTAGCTGTCAAAATAGCAGATTCTGAAATATCAACTGCAGTCACATTCATTCCCCTAATTCCTAAAAAGACTGATTCGGTCCCTAGTCCACAACCTATTTCTAAAATATGAGACTCTGGCTTAATTTTCTGCTCATATACTAAGTTAACTAACTCTGGATTGGCTGTCCCTGCTGTCCATTCATGAGCAGATGGACTCTCGGTTTTATATATTTTTTGATAATATTCTTTAATAGGTTTACTCATTTTATTTCTCCTTTTTTGAATAAATTTCATTAGATAAGTCAATCAAACTTTGTTTATCATCTTCTAAAGCAACTTCAACAAAATACTCCTGTTTTATAGCTAATGATAAATCTACTTTCTCTGTAGAATCCAAGTCGAAGTCCGATAAAGAACTACTGTTGTTGATTTCTTCTTTCTCAATTCCAATATTTTCCAATGCTTCTTTTAAAAAATTTAAAATATCCTTCATTTTTAGCTCCTATATTTTTTTAACAACGTTCCTACATTAATACCTTCTCTTGTTCTTGATGAAACTAATATTGTATCAACCTCATCAACACTACTTACCCTCATATTATTATTTCGAGTGTCAACTATACATATCGAATCCTCTATATACATAGTTCCAATTAATACGTCTGTTACCGTAGAGGCTCCATATTGATGACCAAATAGCTGTTTAGGGGTCGAAATAATAGTATTATCTGATAAAACATCATCAATGAATCGATCTTCAATCTTATCACATTCATAAACTCCACATGCTTCAGGCAAAAAAACATCTAAATTTGAATAAGTCAATTCTAAACCTGACATTAATTTATCCATACATTTTATATAGTCTCCTCTGTTAGATTTCGAGCCTACAATTTCTCCATATATTTTAGCCCCCCTACTTAAAGCATGTTCCAATTCCTCAAGTACTAAAAAACTACTCCCTTCACCTAGTACGATTCCATTCCCTCTATTATAGAGAGAATAGTACACTGCTTCCTCACTTTCATATAAATCTTTTGTTTGCGAATAGCAAACTGTAGCTAGTTTAGTAATAGGAGCCTCAGTACCTCCACAAACAACAACATCATTAAAACCAGATTTAATTGATTCATATGCAAATTTTAGGCTCATCGCACCACTTGCTCTGTCTGCAACAAAACTCTTAGAATAACCATGGATTTTGTTAAGTATTGTGATATATCCCTGAGCTGCCGCAGGAAACCAAGCCGTTGCCTGCCACGGGTTAACAAATTCAGCTCCATCTATGTACAATTCTTTGAATCCTCTTTCAGAAATGTCCCATCCTCCTGAATTATTCCCGACAAAAACACCTGTCCTATATGAGTTGTAATTACTACACTCTTTAAATCCGCTATCCTCCATAGCTTGTTGAGCTGCATATACTGCATATCTAATAAAAGTATCAATTTTGTGATTAACTCTTCTAGAAATTACCGATTCGTCAAAATTATCAATAATTCCTGCAACTTTAATTCTATTTTTGGAAGTGTCATACCTCTCTATTTTTTTTATACCATTTTGCAGTGAATATAAATTATGCTTGAATTTTGATATTTTATTTCCTAAGGGATTGACAATCCCTCTTCCTGTTATAACAACTCTCGTGGTCATTTCAATTCCTCATTTCCCAATTATACAGGCAGAATGTATACCTCCAAAACCACTTGCAGTAACCAATGCAGTATTAATTATTTTATTTGTTGGTTTTAAGGTAATATTTAATTCGCATTCGTGATCAGGGTATTCGTAATTTATATTTGGTGGAACTATTGAATTCTGAATTGCCCCTATTGTACTGACTAAGGCAACTAGGCTCGCACTAGATAATGGATGTCCCATCATGGATTTAGTGGAACTTACTGGAATTTCATCTATTAAACTACCAAATACATTGTGAAATGCCTCGCTTTCACATTTGTCATTCTGTTGTGTCGAACTACCATGAGCATTGATATAATCAATACCATTAAGATTTAATCCACTTCTTTGTATTGCTTGTCGTATGGTTTCTGATAAAGCTTCTGAATCTTTTAAATCGGTCATATGATTCGCATTACAAAGACTCGCTACTCCTTTTAGATAGCCATAAATACTTCTTTCCCTTTTTTCAGCTAGTTTCTTCTTTTCCAAAACTAGATAAACGGATGACTCACTTATAACAAATCCGCACCTTTTTTTATCAAAGGGTCTAGATGATTCACTAGGTTCACCTTCCCATTTTGATAAAGCTCCGATAGCATTTAATGTTGAATAGGTCAAAGTGCATAAAGGCGCTTCTGATGCTCCCACAATTGCTATATCTAATTCATTACTCTCTAATAACTGAATTCCAGTTATTAAAGCATCCAAACCTGCTGTACAACCTGTGGAAAGGGACACGCAAATCCCATTAAAGCCAAATATTTTAGATATTTCAGTAGCTGGATAATTAAACATCCCATTATTGTAAAATTTATCTCCTACATTTTTGTACTCTATATCATCTATACCTCCTTGTGTTATTTCTTCATAAATTTCTTGAATTTCAGGTGTTCCTCCAATCGCTGAGCTAGAGATAATTCCCACTTTTTCTTTATCAAGATAATTTATTATCTGTGCATCAAGTATAGCCTCTTTTGCTGCAATATAAGCATTCTTAGCAAATTTCGATTGATTTTTCAATGTCTGTTCTTCTATACTTTGAAGATGGTTTTCATAATTCAATTCTTTTATTTTTGAATAAGTAGATGATTTCATTCCAGCATTCATCATCTCTTTACTCTGTATAATAGCTGATTTCCCATTTAAACTATTTTTCCAAAATTCTTTTTTTCCGATACCTAAGGGAGACACGATGCCGATCCCTGTGATTACAATATCATCTAGCATACACCTACTCCTATAATATATGGAACTCCATAAGTTCTCTATCATACTTTTTTACGTGTTTTGTTAAAGTAACATAACATGGTTATTTATACCAATGATAATAATAATATCCAATATTAAAAAAAGGAATAAAAAAATTTTTTTCATAGGTTTAAGTCCTTTCTTTTTATTACCAGATATTGTATAATATTTTTTATCAAAATATTTTTTTGTTGTGAAAGTGGGAATATCATGAAATCATCTTTAGGCAAAACACTAAGAGAAGTTCGAAAGGGTAAACAAGTTAGTATCTGTAAAATAGCCGATGAATATCTTTCTAAATCTCAAATTTCAAGATTTGAGCGAGGCGAATCTGAAATATCATGCATCAGACTAATGAATATACTTGATAAGCTTAATATTACTCTGGAAGAGTTTTTGACCATTCATAGCAATGAAAATCATCCTAACAATTTTATTAATCTTATTAAATATATTCAGGAAGAATACTCTAAACAAAGATTCTCAAATATAAAGCTATTATTAAATGAAGATGTAACATACAAAATTTCATCATTAGAAAGGACAATGATAAAATCTATAATTTATACTTTTGATAAATCTACTAAGCCTACTAAAAATGAATTATTAGAATTATCTGACTACTTATTTAAAATTGAAAAGTGGGGCTATTATGAAATTATTCTCCTCGGAAATTGTGTGAGAACACTAAATTATGATACTCTCTTCTTATTGACAAAGGAAATGGTAAAAAACTATTTTTACTGTTTTGTTAGTAAAACGAATAAAAGGTTAGTTACAGAACTTGCTTTGAACTGCTTAATCGCAAGTATTGATAATTATAGATTTAATCATTGCAACTTTCTAATACAAGAAATAGAATTGCTTTTAAAGAATGAGTTGAGCTACTATGAGAAAACTGTTTTCCTATATGCCCAAGGATATTTTGAGTTGAAACAAAATAATAAAATTGAAGGAAAGCATAAAATGAAACAAGCTTTACAAATATTCAAACTTCTTGATGACAAGCCGACTTTCATGAGATACAACGAACACTATTCATTAATATTTAAAGATGAACAATAGTTGTACGTTCTAACTTTTACTGTTTACTAAATGCCATAAATTTTTCTCTAAACAAATATTGATAAACAGGTCTAGAAAAGTGAATATACTAGACCTGTTTCTTTTATAATAATGGATTTTCAGCTTTATAAAGTTCATTACTTTTAAAAGCAATAGGAAATTTATAGATTCTTGTTTTTTCTATTTGCTAAGTCCTCCATATCATGGTGTGTCTGTTTACGAAAGTCCTCAAGAACCTCATAGCCTTTTAACTCAAAGACAAAGGCCCTATCCTCAGCAATATGAATACCAGGTACCTTGTAGCGTTTATTACTTTCCCAATCTGGCATGATGGTCAAGAGAGCTTCTTTCAGATTCTTGTTCATCATCTGAACTACACCTTTTCGAATCTTCTTAGACTTGCAGAACTCATAGGAACCCTTGGTATTGGCATGACATACTTGAATCCCCATGACTTTTGTGTCTTTGTTGAAGGCCACAATGACATGACTTGGGTAATTCAGCTCAGCAGCTATGGCCTTACTAAAGGTCACAAAGTTCTTGTTTACAGTCATACTGTAATCACTGGCATTTTTCTCAATGGTAATAACCTGTAGGTCGTAGTCTGAAAATCTCATTACTCTTCTCCTTTAAATACAGTTCGAATCTCCTTCTTTTTCCATGAAGAATCGAGTACAATAAAATCCTTCAAAATACCTGACTTCACTTTTTTTACATAGAGTTTTGGCACAACAGCTAGCTTTGCAGATTTCGTTCTTCTTCTCGGTTGAGAGAGTAGCTCTTGTACTAAACTCCAGTCAGAGTCAGATATGATTGAAGGAATTCCATTTCTCAGTCGGTATTTCGGACGTTCACCATTATTCTTCCGTGTCTTGTGGCTAAAGCAGTCAACCGTATAGGTCTTCTGCATGATAATCTCACCCTTATACTTCTCATTCCTAAGAATGTTATTAACAGCAAGGGTAGACCAGTTTTCAAGTCCAGTGACCGTTGGAATATGGTGTTCCATTAACGCATCAGCAATTTCACGCGCAGTCTTGCCATTCATGTAAGAATCGTAGATGTACCTTACTACCTTGGCTTCCGAATCATCTATCACGATTTGACCATACTTGTCCTTGGTATAGCCAAGCAGGTTATGAGTTGGAATAATCGGAATACCACGTTTGAAACGCTCAATAATCGACCAGGTAATCGAAGCACTCTTTTGTTCACTCTCTCCTTGAGCCACGATAGACATGACTCCAAGAACCAGCTCTCCTTTGGTATCCAGTGTGTTTAGATTAATGTCTTCTATTAAAATACCTACTGGATGAGGTAAAGCTTTCAGCTCCCGGTAGATGCTAATGAAGTCAAGCTGGTTCCGGGCAAATCGACTGATACTCTTGACTAATATCAAATCAATTTTCCCTTGCCTGCAGTCTTCTAGCATTTTCTGAAACTGCTCACGCTTCTTAATGGTGGTACCTGATGCACCCTGATCCGCATAAATGCCTACCAATTCCCAATTGGGAGTGTTTTGAATCCGCTCCAGATAAGTTTGTTTCTGCAGTTCAAAACTACCTGATTGGGATTCATCAAAGGTACTCACCCGGCAATAAGCCGCTACACGGGTTTTCTGTTGTCCTAAACTAGCATTCTGTACAACTGCTGGAATGACTTCAACGGTTCTTTCGGATTCAAATGCATTACGGATGCGCTCTTGCTTCTTCGTTAATTTCTTAGAACTCCTTCTGACCATTTTTCCTCCTTTCCAGAAATCTGCATCTTTATTATAAGCGAAAAAGAATTACTCTAAATTATAAAAATTAGTTAATTAGAACCTGAGCTATCAAATTATTCTGTTTCAAATATGTCTTAGAATTAGACTATATACTTTATAGACTATTTCTGATATAATTAATTTTAGTCATATTTGTAAGGAAAAAAATAACTTATTAGGAGGGAACGATGGCTTTTTTTGATAATGAACATAAAAAAGAGATAGAGCGGATAGAAGGGCTTTGGGCAAAATTAGAAGAATTACGAGATTTTGCTAAACAGTACGGAATTGATGATATTTTTCAAGATAATGGCGCCAAAGTTGTTCAACAACTGATTTATCTTTATTTAAATGCTCTACCAGGTAGAGAAGGAAATGACGCGACTTCAAGAAGAAATCCCACAATTGAGTGGGAAATGAAGTCCATAAACCTCGACACAACAGCTTCGGGTTTTAGTACCAATCATCATTTAAATACTGAAATTCTTCAAAAATATAGAAGAGTACCATGGTCATTTGCAATCTATCATGGAATCACACTTGAAGCAATCTATGTTATGAACGCAAGAGACCTTGAACCTTATTTCCAAAAATGGGAAGAGAAACTTAGAACTCAAAAAGATATTAATAATCCCAAAATTAACGTCAATTTTGTTCGCGAAAATGGTACTATGATTTATCCGATTCATGAAGAAAACCCAATAGATCCTGACAGCATTTTTGATTAATGCCCAGTGATCTATTGGGTTTTTATAATTCAACTGTTTTACCATCTATCATTTGCTGGTAATATTTTTCAGCATTTTCATTATCTTCATCTAAAAATCTGAATATTGATGCGGCTGCATACTCTTTTGACAATTCAAAAGCTTTCCAACGTCTATTATTGTTTTCTGCAACCATTCCAGTTGTATTACTCCCTCCAAAAATATCAATGACTAAGTCCCCCTCGTCCGTTAAAAAATTTATAAAAAATTCAGGAAGTCCAGCAGGGAATCTTGCCGGGTGTCCTTTTATTCCGTATTTTTTACAATATCTTAAATACTTACTGTTACTCTCACTATTAGGTATTTGCAATAGATTTGAAGGTATTGCACCACCATTATCTCTACTCCAACTTTCCTTATTATGAACATGACCTGAAGGACGTGTTGCAGTAGCCCCCTTTATATACTCTTCTGGCCTACTGATCAATTTTTTCATTCTATCAGAATAAGGGCTCAGCACCTTGCTAACATTTGCTTTACATTTTCTAGGGTCCTTACACAACCACCATACTGTATTAACAGATGTTTTTGCTCTTAATTTTCTTTTGTTGACCCATTCAATTGGGGAAGGCAAGGCTGAAGGATTATGCCAATAAAACGGCTGAGCCAATTTAAACCCTATTTCATCACAAAATTTAATTAAGGCCCTAAACTGATATAAACTATAAGAGGGTTCCCCTTTTTCATATGCTCCTCCTATATCAATAACAAAACTCCCATCATCCCTTAGCTTATCAAAAACAACTTTAGCAAATTGAGCCAACCATTCTACATATTTCTCTTGAGACTCATTCCCATATTCCTTCTTGCGTTGTAAAGCAAACGGAGGGCTAGTTACAACTAAATTTACACTATTATCACCCAAATCTTGTAATTCTTGTAGTGAATCTCCATTTATACATTCCCCTAATTGGGTTCTATAACTTACTTTAGACATTTCATCTCTCTTTCTTCTAAAAGTATTACGTCTATATCTTTACATAAAAACTTGCAATAATCAAGTCATTACATTTATATATTCAAAATCCAACGTTATTTATATAACCACATTACTAAACCATGGATTATTGTAGGCAAGTATCCTAACAATAATTCTAGCTTCGCATACAATACCCGCTCTACCGTTTATGGAAATAAAAATCTAAACGAACTCAAATCAATCAATATCATTTCAATTACATCAACTTTGACTCTTACTCTAATACATCCCCACTATTGACAAATAACATTGAGCGCTACAACTCCATAAAGCCTTTCGCTAAAAGGTTTCTAGGCTTTCACGAGCAGAGCTACCGCCTCCACATGATGCGTTTGAGGAAATAGATCCACTGGTTGTACTTTCTGCAGTTCATAACCCAATTCTTGGTAGAGTTTGATATCACGCGCCATAGTTGCTACATTACATGAGATATAGGCAATGCGTTCAGATCCTGTTTGGCTGCTTGCCTCGATAAAGCTTTCGGTCAAGCCCTTGCGTGGTGGGTCGACCAAGATGAGAGTTTGTTTAATACCTTCCTTGAGCCAGTTCTTCATGGCATTTTCAGCTGTGTCACATACATAGTGGACGTTGGCAATCCCGTTGATTGCCGCATTCTTTTTGCTATTCTCCACCGCTTCTGGAATAACTTCAACACCGTAGACTTCCTTGACATGCTTAGCAACAGATAAGCCAATGGTTCCAATTCCTGAGTAGGCATCGATCACCACATCATCTTCTCTTAACTCCGCAAAGTCAATAGCTGTTTGATAAAGTTTTTCTGCCATTTCTGTATTGACCTGGTAAAAGGCTGGGCCAGCGATTTGGTAGTCATTTCCCAACATCTGGTCCGTGATATTGTCTTGACCATAAAGAGTCTTCCACTCCTTACCAAAAATCGCATTGGTATTTCGGTCATTGATATTTTGCATGACAGACACAATCTCTGGGAACTGCTTGATAAGTTGTTCAATCAACTGTTCCACTCGGAAAATTTTAGGACGTGTAGTCACTAAGATAACCATGATTTGTCCGGAATAGTGCCCGCGACGCACCACAAGATTTCGAATCAAGCCAGACTGTTCCTTTTCGTCATAAGGTTTTAAATCAAAACGACGAAGCAAATCTCGAAGGGCTACTATGACTTGGTCAATGACAGGATCCTGGATAAAGAAATCTTCAAGGGGCATGAG